>JBFFCR010000267.1:0-5781 GCA_041559855.1 Anaerolineae bacterium
ACATTCTGTTGCGTCATGACACTTCCTCCTTTGTTTAATATCCTATCTCTCGATCCACTCGGACACCCGCAGCAAGATCCTATTCCTTCAGTGCAGCGACGGCATTCTTCAGCTCGGTTTTGTCGATGGTATTTCCATGGGAGAGATAGATCATTCTCGAATCGAACTGTACTACCTCTTCCAAGCTTGCGACGAGTGCTTCCTTGTCTTCGTAGAACATCCCCGGACCGATTTCGCCATCGCCTTCGTCTCTGACCATATCACCAATCAATGTTTCCCCGTTGTCGAGAATTATTGAGAGCGAACCCAGACTGTGTCCTGGTGTGTGAATGACCTTGCCTGATAGGCCATACTCACTCAGGTCAAACGAATCGTCTACCAGGATATCAGCCTGTACGCCCTCGATATCGCCTCCCCCGGTCACTTCCTGAATGCTCCCCATGAAGTTGATGAAGCGACCCATCATATTCTGGGCCACGGAATCCTCGATCTCTCCACTTGCCAGTCTTTCGGAAAGAGATTGGTGGCACAGAACCTTCGCGCCTGTGATCTCTTTCGCATACGCGGTCAGTCCCATGTGGTCCATATGACCATGCGTCACGACAATCAGCCGGATGCTGCTTGGGTCAACGCCGGCTGTGGCAAACACCTCATCAAGCGTTTCTGGATCACCAGGCATGCCCGCGTCTACCAAAATCTGACCGTTCTCTGTTCGGATGAAGAACACATTTGCATGCCCGAATCTCACGGGCTGTACCACAGAGTCTTGATTGAGATTTGGCTCGAAGGTGATCTCCGTGTTAGAGAAAGACTTTATCATGACCGCCCCTAACCCTACGATTATCACAACGAGCACAGCGATTGTTACAAGAATCATCTTCATGACACTTCCTCCTTTGTGCAAAATCCTGTCTCGCGATCGCCCCACTCGTGAGGACGGCTGGCCTGCTGCCACCTGTCCCCCACGCTTTGATCGTGCGGCTGCGCATGCCAGGCGCGACTTGTGACCTGCGCCCGGCGATGCGCTGTGCGGCTGTCCATCATCTGCGGCGTGCGATGCGGACCAGGTAGGCCACGCCGGCCAGGATCAGCACCGCTGGCCAGAAAGCGTTCACGCCAGCCACGCCACCGAGACCGACAATCAGTAGGAACCCGGACCAGACATAGTCCCATGTCCTGGGGTTCAGGGTATCGACCGAAGCCTGGCGGTACAGGGTTCCGACCAGCCCGTACAACCCCGCTCCGAGGAACACCCAGGTCCAGGCATCGGCCTGGCCGATCTGTGGCAGCCAGCCCAGGACGTCGGCGCCAAAGACCAGGCCCGTCCAGATTAGCGTGCCGGCCCACCACAGGGTTTCAAACCCCCTGCGTTCCTCCCATCTGCTCATCCTCTGCTCGACCGTCATTTCATTCCTCCTTTCTCTTAAGCTTTGCGCTTGTCGACAGTACTCTTCCCAACCTTCTTGACCGACATCGAACGCCTTCCCAGATCACGCGCCTCCCTGCTCTACAAAGGTGACCGAAATCAGTGGCAATCCCAGCGAGTAGAGCCGGCGTAGGAGACTGTGCAGGGCAGCCTGGTCGAGCATGCCGGTCAGGGTGGTGACCGGTGGTCCCTCGCCCTCGCTCTCGACGGCAAGTGACATTTTCCCGAACCAGTCTGCCCAGCTCTCGTCGAGTTCTCCCGGCACGCGTATTTCATAGACTTCAGGTCTGTGCAACGTGGGCTTCTGTCTGTCTGCTTTCATCAATCTTCTCATACCACCGAATCGGCTTCGGTCCTCGCGCATCTGCCCACCGACTGTGGCAGATTGCCCAGCATCCCCACTGCCCGGCAGTGCCGGACGCAGGCTGGGTGCCCAATCGCGGATGGCGTCCCTGTTACAAATCACTTCCGTTCTTCCTACTCGCCTACAGCATAGCACCAAGATGGGATTAGTGTCATCGCCCGAATGGTGTATTCAGGGGAGTATTGGCAGGCTTGGAGCGGCGTGGCACAGGCCGGGGGACAATCAAGAGCAAGCTGCTGTTCGCTGGCTCGCCAGACCGTGTGGATCTTTTATGCTATTGTGAGGTTCGAGGCACTTATGTAGAGGGCAGAATCCCCCAGGCCCTTGCGCTGGTCACCGCCTGCGTCCGGTTGTGGACGCCGAGCTTGCTATAGATGTTGCGGGCATGGGTCTTTACCGTGTGTGGGGAGAGGAAGAGTCTGGAGGCGATCTCTGGATTGGTTAGCCCTTCGGAGATGAGCTGGAGGACTTCTAGCTCGCGCTCGCTCAAGGGTTCAATCAAGTCAGATTCGGGGGATTGCGTGTTTGGTGGGCCATTATGCTCCGGCTCGGGCATGGGGAATGCCGCCAACAGCCGCCGGGCGTATTCCGGCGCGATCTCACGGGCAAGTGCTTCGTAGAGCAGGCGGGCCATGGGCGGGCCTTCATCCACAAAGGTACGGACAAAGCCCTCCGGCTCGGCGAGGGTGAGCGCGCGCTCCAGCGCATCCATGGCTCGGGTTGTATCGCCCGCGCCTTGATGGGCCAGCGCCTGAAGTGATAGGATCTCGATCACTCTCGAAGTACGTCCCCCGATTTCTGCTGTCTCCAGCAGCAATTGAAGGAGTTGGATTGCGTCATCCAGCCGCTTCTGGGCGATCAAAGTGCGGGTCAGAACCACATACTCCATTAGCGAGAAAAAATGAATCTCGCGCAGCGCTCTGGGTTTTTCACCGAGTTTGAACCCACCTTCTTCCGTCCATCGGGAGGCTGCGTCCAACTCACCCTGTGCCAATTGCAATCGCGTCTGCCAGGTTGTCATCTGTTTCGCGATCCAGGGAGGGATATTGGATTCTCGATCGATTTTTTCCGTCTTTTGGATCAGCTCTGCCATCCCTTCCAGATCCCCACAGGAAAGCAGGACTCTCATCAAGCAGTGGTGGCTCCACCCGAGGGCTGACAGCGGCCCGCCGTGCTCGGTCATCTCTGCGCCGCTTGCGGCAAGCTGCCTTGCTTGCTCCAGGTCGTTGACTTCGGCCAGGGCTTCACCCCATATGGCCATGATTCCACCGACGATGCCCGTTTGCGATAGACCGCTCTCCTGTGCAATCTGCATCTGTCGCTGGCAGATCGTTATGGTTTCCTTCAACCGGCCCTGTTCCCTCATCGTAATCGCCAGTTTGCTGTTGGCTACCAGGAGGAAGTAGATGTTCCCGGCAGCTCTGCATAGCTTCGATGCTTCCAGTCGCGCCTGATAGGCGGAGACCATATCGCCTCTCAAGCCATACGCATCACCTAGAGCAACAGCTGCAGTACTACGCCACGTTACTTCCTGCTCAGGGAGATAGTCAAGCGCCTGTCGTGCCTGTTGAATGATAGCTGGCACATCCGCCACAAAACCTGCCATAAAGGCCCGGATGGCAGCAGCCCTACCCTGCAGCATCCGTAGATTCGAACTGGGGACTTTTGTCGATGGCTGCGCTTCGGTTCCGTTGTCGCGATCGGTGCTGGAATCATGTGCCGACTCGGCAGTTTGAAGAAATCTCTCAGCCTCATCCTGCTGGCCGCTGGCGAATAGATACCAGGCTCGAAAGATACAGAGCTCGGGACTTGAAAGCACCAATTCGACCGGCAACTCATCCAGCCAATGCCGCAATTCCTCGTGGGCACCACACTGCCATTTGGCATCCATCTGTTCTTCGATCAAGTGTGCCGACCGCTTGAACTCTTTGGCGCGCAGAGCGTGCTCAATCGCCTCATCGATCAACCCGTTTTGCTCGCACCACTCGCTGGCTCTCCGGTGCAAACCTGGCAGCTGTTCTGGCTGGGTTTGATCCAGGCGTTGGCGAAGCAGATCGGCAAAGAGATGATGGTAGCGATACCATCGTCGTTCCTCATCCAGAGGAACAATGAACAGGTTGGCGCGTTCTAGCATTTCCAGGATCGTCTGACCGCTGTCCGGTCCGGCGACGGCAGTTCCCTCGGAACTGCCCGGCGATTCGGCTCCGCCGAATCGCACGGCATCGCACAAGAGGCCGGTCAGCCTGTCCAGAATGGCAGTCTGCATCAGAAAAGTCTGGATGCTTTCGGACTGCTGTTCCAGTACTTCCTCAACCAGGTAGTCCAGCACAAAACGATGGCTGCCGGTAAAAGACTGGATGAGGCTGGTGGCGTCTTTATGTCTCTGCAGGGAGAGGGCGGCCAATTGCAGGCCGGCGATCCAGCCTTCGGTACGGCCTTCCAGCGCAGCGATGTCGTCTGCCGAGAGGTCCAGGCCCATTGCCTGATTGAGGAATTGGGCGGCTTCGGAAGAGGTGAAACGCAAGTCCGAGGCGCGTACTTCGGTCAATTGGCCACGGGCCCTCATACGGGCCAGAGGCAGGTGCGGATCCTCCCGGGTAATGATGACCAGGTGCATCTGTGGCGGCAGGCGTTTGAGCAGAAAGGCCAGCGCATCGTCAACCAGCGACGACTCGATGGTGTGATGGTCATCAAGGACGAGGATGATTCTGCTGGGGATGGCGGCAATCTCGTTGAGCAAAGAGATGAGGACGGCCTCGGGTGGCGGTGGCTGAGGGGTCTGGAGCGCGCTCAATACCCCTTTTCCGATACTGGCTTCAATCGTCCGCAGGGCGGCGATCAGGTAGGCCAGGAAGCGGGCCGGATCGTTGTCGCCCTCGTCAAGGGAAAACCAGGCTACGGCTATGGGCGGAGTTGTCCCGCCCATACCTTGAACCCACTCGCTGACCAGCGTGGTCTTGCCAAAGCCGGCCGGCGCGGAGATGAGGGTCAGTGCGCGGGGGAAAACGTCCTGCGCATGGGAAAGATCGCCCCGAGTTGGCGGCCCGGCGTTCAGCTGTTCGATCAAGCGCGGGCGCGAGATTAGCTCGGGCCGGATGGGCGGTATATAGAGCTTCGTTTGCAGGAGCGAATGCTGCTGCATGGCCTTCCCTCATAACCCAAGTGCAACACAGCCGGCGAAAACGGCAAAGCCGTCCCAACCAATGAGTTGGCCGCGGACTCGGCAGCGGATGGTATTGTTCGGTCAGGACAAAGAAGGGCCATCATGACGGCTTGGCTAGACCTCCGGAAGTGTCTCGATGAGTACACGCACCGTCTCCACCTGCCACGTGATCCCGCAGGCTTCGCACAGGGCTGCGGCTCGTTCCCAGTGCTCGCGTGCAGCGGCCAGGTTCCCCCGGTCGCGACAGACAGTGCCCCAGACCAGGTGCGTGTGCGCAGCTTGTGGCGGTGACGGCATAGACTCCATCAGGCGCAAGCTATCCGCGAGTCGGCTCTCAGCCTCGTCCCATCGCGGCGTCTCGAGGCTGGACAGGGCCTGCCCCCAAACCAGCAGGGCAATGGCTTCACCCGCGACGCTGTCCATCTCCTGGGCAATGAACACGGCTCGCTCGGCCAGGGCCAGTGCCTCCTGGATGCGCCCCGTTCCGAGGGCCATCTGAGCCCTGACAGCCAGGAACCAGTCCTCGAACAGTAACCGTCCCCCAAGTTCCCGGGCCACGGCCTGTGATCTGGCCATGCTGGCTTCCGCGGCCTCGAACCGTCCGGCCTCAGCCTCTGCGTAGGCTTGAACGCCACGGCCCCAATGGACAAAGAGCCGGTCGCCAGATTCTTCGGCCGCCTCGGCCGCCTTTCGAGCAGCCTCTATCGCACGGAGCGGATCTCCACAAAGGAGGTGAACCATCGCCAGGTTAAAGTAGACGAGACAGATCGCCTCAGAGCCCATCTCCTGGGCGCGAGCAAGTGCGCGTTCGAGCTCACTCATGCCCTC
>JBFFCR010000268.1:0-5775 GCA_041559855.1 Anaerolineae bacterium
CTCCTCGGCGGGCAGATCTACCGTCCTGACACAAACCGGTTCATCGCCCTGACGGGCGGGGTGCTGATCGGCAACTCGCTCTCGAACCTCGTGCAGTCGCTCCTGGTCGTGCAAAAGCGCATGAGGCTGTCGGCCGCCGTCTCCATGATTGTCGGCGCCCTGCTCGTGGCCTGCAGCGCGCTCGCCGTCGCGCAGGGCCTGCCGCTGGAGGTCATTGCGGCGCTGCTGGTGGCTGCAAGCTGGCTGCAGGCTGCGATCCTCACTTGGTCGGTCCGCGAGCATCTCTGGCCGGCAGGCTTTCGTTTTGACCTCGGATTTTGCAGGCGCGAGCTGACCGCCGGATTCCCATTTGTACCCATTGTCCTGTTGTTGGCACTGGAAGCGCAACTCGGCGGTATCCTGCTCTCCCTCTTTCACTCCGAGACTGCCGTGGGATACTATGGCATGGCGAACACGATCGTCGCGGCGTTGGCCCTGCTCTCCCAGGCCATCCGCATCGGCATCTTTCCGGCAATGGCAATGCTATATGGAGAGGACGGCGAGCGCTTTGCCAGGCTGTACAGACGCTTGTGGCGCCATCTATCGATCGTTGCCATGCCGCTGGTCGCCATGCTCGTGCTCCTCGCCGGGTGGCTCATCCAGATGCTGTACCGCAGCTCAGCGCCCGAGGCGGTAACCACGCTACAACTGCTGGCCCCGACGCTACTCTTTTACTTTATCAACATTCCGAACGCGCGGCTGATGATCATCGAGAACCGCCAGCGCGTATTGGCCCGCTTTGTTGCCGTCAGCGAGGCAGCCAACCTGCTGGCATCACTCCTGTTGATCCCTGTCTACGGCGCGCCCGGGGTAGCGGTGGCCCGCGTCCTGTCGATGAGCATCCTGTTTGGGTTGACCCAGTACTATGTCCACAAAAAGATCCTGGCAGTGCCGCTATGGCGATACCTGTGGCAGCCCCTGGTTGCAGCAGTAGCCATGGCCGTTGTGCTTTTCCTGCTGCTGGCGGGTGCCTCCCTCGCGGTGCGCTGCCTTGCCGGGATAGCCGTGTATACAGTGCTGCTGGTTGTGCTGAGAGCGATCCCACCGGAAGAGTTGCGCTGGTTGCGGGCGAAATGGGATTCGTGGCATTTCCGCTCTCGGTCGAAAAGCTAGGCCAGAGACAGTTGGAAAAGGAGACCGACTATGGCAGAACGCCGCATACTGGTGATCGGATTGGACGGAGCGACATGGGACCTGGCTCGCCCATGGGCAGAGGAGGGAAAGCTGCCCCACCTCTCCAGAATGCTGGCAGGAGGCACCGCCGGACACCTTATGTCCACCATTCCCCCCATCTCTCCTGCCGCCTGGAGCTCCTTCATGACGGGCAAGAACCCGGGTAAGCATGGCGTCTTTGACTTTACCGTACGCGATTTCGACACCTACGGCATGCGGGTCGCCACTCGCCCGCGGGAACCCACGCTGTGGGGCCTGCTCAGCGCCCAGCAACGACGCGTCTGCATCGTCAACGTGCCACAGACCTACCCGCCCGAGCAGGTCAACGGGATCATGGTGGCCGGCCTCGGCACCCCGAGCCAGCGCGTGTTCACCCACCCAGCCGAGCTGACGCAAACCCTGCGCCGCGAGGACTATCGCATTGTCACCGACACCACAGTGCGCCGCGACGGTCCCCAGCGATTCCTGGCAGAAGTCTTTCAGACTGCCGAGCAGATAACGGACACTGCCCTGCGGTTGCTGGGAGAAGAGGACTGGGATCTGGGCATGGTGGTCCTGCGCCTGACCGACGAGATCCCGCATTTCTTCTGGCATTGGATGGACGAGTCCCACCCATCCCACCAGCCAGGCGACGCCTTTCTCCGGGAGGCTATCCAGCGCTGCTACGAAAAGGCCGATGAGCTTGTGGGGAAGTTGGTCGCTGGCGTCGATGAACGCGAGACCACAGTGTTCATCGTCTCCGACCACGGGTTCGGCCCGCTCCACAAGGACGTGTACTTGAACGAATGGCTGCGTCAGCAGGGATACCTCGTCTACCGCTCACACTTGACCGCTCGCGCCTTGTTCAAGCGACTGATGCAGCGCCTGGGCTTGACCCGCACCCAGGTCGGCCAGACGCTGTCTCGCTGGGGGCTGCATTGGCTGCGCGGCACCCTGCGGGATGGGTTGGGCGCATTGGGCGAGGCATTCCCCAACGACAGCCAGCCGCGCGTCGCGGAACTGGTGGATTGGGAGAGGACCCAAGCGTACAGCGTGGGCTATATTGGCCAGATCTATCTCAACGTGGCCGGCCGCGATCCGCTCGGCATCGTGTCACCGGGCCAGGAGTACGAGCAGCTTCGGACGGAACTCGGCGAGCTGCTGCTGGAGATGACTGACCCCGAGGATGGGAAGCCGATTGTCGATCGAGTGCTGCACAGAGAAGAGGTGTATGAGGGGCAGCACTTGTCTCACGCGCCCGACCTGCTGGTCCTCATGCGAGGACTAACCTACATCACACGCCAGAGCTATGAGACGGCCGAACGCGGTCGCATCTGTGGCCTTCCTCCCACCGGAGAAACCGGCGGCCATCGACAAGAAGGGATCCTCCTGGCATGGGGAGACCAGATCACAAAAGACAAGTGGGTTGAGAACACTCGTATCGAGGATATCGCCCCGACGATACTCCATCTACTTGGCTGCCAGGTGCCTCCTGACATGGATGGCCGGGTTCTTACTGGCCTCCTGGATCCGGAATGGCTCGCGACACACCCGGTGAGCTATGGAGACTCGCAACTTCAGCCAGAAGCTACCGACGCCCTGACACCAGAGGAGGAGGAGAACCTGATGGAGCATCTCCGAAACCTGGGTTATGTCGGCTAGATGGGGTCTTTAGGCACCCTTTTTGGGTCCAAAGAGGGGCTAATAACCCAAAGGTACTATGCCTAATACTCCTTCTGAGGTATGGACAGATCACCCTGGATGGTGTACGATGGGGATGCCTGTAGGGAAGGACTCAATCATATCTTAAGATCGAAAGGAGACAATCACATGAACCGCAAGCTTCTAGCCCTTCTCACCCTTCTCGTAATGGTCAGCTCCCTGGTTGGCGCAGCGTCAGCCCAGGAGCCTGACATCCAGACCCTGCCGGGTGGCGGTTGGGTCACCGGTACACAGGTCCAGAACGTGGGTTCCGGGAATGCCACGATTCTGATGACCGTCTATGATCAAGCAGCCGGCCAGTGGGACATGAGCTACAGCGATGTGGCTCCTGGCTCATCGGTCAACTTTGCTGCCAGCCTCTTTGGCTGGCCGGATGGCTCCATGGGCTCGGGCGTCGTGCTGGCAGACCAGCCGATCGTAGCGCAGACCAATGAGACCAACGGCATGGCGGCAGGTCAGTACCAGGGCGTGGGACAGCCAGCTGACCAGATCAACTTCCCCCTGGTAAAGAACAACTACCTGGGCAGTGGCAAGTTCACGACCTTCTTCGTCCAGAACGCCGGGACCGAAGCGGCCATCATCTATGCCACCTACACAGCTGGGGACGGGTCGACCTATCCCTGGAACTCTGGGGCCGCAGTTGACCCAGGCCGCATGGTCATGTTGAACCCGACCGACGTTGGCTTCCCGGGCGACCAGTTGGGCTCCCTGACGGTGACCGCCAGTGTTCCCATCGCAGGTGTTGTGAACGAGCATCATGTCAGTGACGCCTCGATCCTACAGGCGACCAGGGGCTTTGCCCCCGCGGACGCGGGCACGACCTTGCTCATTCCCACCATCAAGCGCCAGTTTGGCTATCGCTCCACCGGTCCCATCATCCAGAATGTCAGCGGTGGACCGGCAAACATCACGATCACCTACAAGGGCGCAGGCATCGACTTTGTCCAGTATGCCAACAACGTGCCGGCAGGTGCCTCGGTCGTCTTCTATGAGAACGTCGAGGTCTGCCCGGCAGGCGCGACCTGCGGTCAGACAGGCACCCCGCTGCCGGTTGGCACCCTGTGCTCCGCAGAAGTAACGGGAACCGGGAACATCGTCGGTGTGGTCAACGAGGCGTTCTACACGATCCCGGCCGGCCAGCGCCAGCGCCAGACCGTGACCAGTGCGTTCAATGCCGCGGCCACCACGACCAAGGCTGCTGTGCCGCTCTACAAGGTGAACCACGACTATAAGAACAGCGGTATGCAACTGCAGAACGCGGATCCGCTGAACGCCGCCAACTTCACGGCAACGTTCAGCCTCGGCGGCAGCGGTGGCGTCCCGGTGACCGAGTACGTGCTCCAGGGCACGATCCCGGCTGGCCAGGCTGTCACGCTGTTCAAGCTGTATGCCTGGATGCCCGACGGCTGCTCCTGGGTCGGCACGGGCTTCCCCGCCGCCTTTAACACCAGCAGCACGAGCGCGGAGCGCTTTGGCTCAGTGACCATCACCGCCGACAGGCCTGTCGTCGCAGCGGTCACCGAGGGAGACGAGGATCCCAACTCCGCCAACCGCCAGGACATCAAGAGCTACGAGGCATTCAACCTCGCTCCGTAGCCCTCTAACCTGAGCATCGGAAACTTCGGCAAGGAGGAGTCAGCAGACCCCTCCTTGCCGCTCCGTTTGCTCATCGTGCGTGACCGGGAGTGATCATGAAATCTTGGACGCGAGTACAGGCAATCATCTTGGTACTTGTGCTGTTGTTCCTGGCGGGCTGCTCTACGGCCACTCCAGATAGCCAATCGTCGCCTTTGCCAACGCCCGGGGCGCCTCCCGCCAGCCCTGAACCGGCCTCACCCATAGCGGCGACCCCATCGGTGCTGGTGGAAGGTCTGCCCTTCTCGCTGGACAAGCCTCTCACCAACGGCGACACCGAGGTCAGCGGAACTGGCCCCATCGGCGTGCCGATTCTCATTGCCGACCTCACCATTATGGGAGAGGTGATGGGCAGGGGAACCATCGACTCGGACGGCCTGTTCGACATAGCGCTTGGGACCCCACTCATCACCAACCATCGCATCGGCATCCTGCTGGATCCCGAGACAACCGAGTTCGAGTTCACCACGGAAATACTTGATCAAATACAGACGTTCAAGGGAGAAGGGGCGATCAACTTGCCCCGCATCGGGCTTGCGTACGATGCGGCTTCTGTGGTCCCCTAACCACTGAACGCCGGCGGTCTACAATAGCATGAAACTTCGAATCCTGGCTTCTCTCATCTTTTGCCTCTGCCTGCTCCCCACCTGGACTGGAAATGCCTGGGTCGAAGCCGCAGCGTCCCCCGAACCAGATCGGGACGACCCCTATCCCGTGGAGATTTTGCCTGTGCAGACGCCAGGCGAGATGCCGCGCTTGAACGCGCACGTGGATCCCGCACTGCTCCGGCAGGCGATCGAGGGAGACGTATCTCCCCTCCGCTTTATCGTCGTCATGGCCAAGCAGGCCGATCTGCCCATCTTTTCCGGCGATCTGTCGCGCCAGACCCGGACCCGCCGCGTTGTGGCCGAGCTTCAACTGACAGCCCAGCAGACCCAAGCTGGCCTGCTGAGCTTCCTGGAGGCGCGGCGCGCTATGGGACAGGTGCAGCAGGTGCGCCCCTTCTGGATCTTTAACGGGGTCGCCGTGACCGCCGACGCAGACACCCTCCTCGTCATTGCCGCCCGGCCAGACGTGAGCACCATCCGCGAGGACCGCTGGCAGCAGTGGATGGAGCCGCTATCCGCTGATGAGCTCCTGCCCCCCGCAGCCGAGGACGGGGTGGAGTGGAACATCGCCCAGATTCAGGCCAACCTGGCCTGGGACCTGCTGGGCCTCACCGGCAGC
>JBFFCR010000269.1:0-5767 GCA_041559855.1 Anaerolineae bacterium
ATCCGGTGACGGGCTGCGCGCTCGACCTGGACGGGGACGGGGTAATCACCGATGATGACAGGATAGCGACGCTCATGTCGGTGTGGCTGCCGTCCATGGCGCCATGGTACGACCAGCCGGTGTATATGGACGCCGACTATGCCTATGATCCCAACCTGATCTGGAACGTTGACTATATCGACGCGAGCGGCCTCGGGGGCGCCAACAGCTGGCAGGCCGACTGGGTGTTGGAGACCGCGAACGTCGTGAACATCGAATTTATCGACTGGGGCAACCCCATGGAGAACATCAACCCGATCGTGGGCCAGCGGTTCCCCGTCGAGGTGGCCCTCTACGCGAAGGTCGCGGACTGGGTTGAGGGTGAACCAGCAGGGTCTCTGACCGACACATCCATGACCGGCTACAAGATGGCCTGCCTCGAGTGGCCGGGCGGCAAGGACGAGCTGTTCGGCACGTCGGACTTGGACACCACCAGCTTCACCTACCAGTCCGCTTTTGCCACAGTTCTCACCAACCAGTTCACCGCCGAGGTCTGGAATCCTGACGGGACGATCACGAGCATCGAGCTCGGCCCGGGCATCGGGCCCAGCGGCAAGATGAACTTTGCCTCAGCTAGCGGAGGCTGGATCCCGAAGAAACCGGGCTGGCACCGTGTCTGGTTGCACATCAACGATCCGCTGATCAGCTTTAGCGGCGCCATCGTCAACAACGACGAGCACTATATCATGACCAGCGGCTGCAAGGCCCAGGATCTCAACCCCAACAAGCTGGAGCTGACCGGCATCGTCGGGGACAGCACCTACATCGATGTCCTTGTGGTCCCCCCCAGCGGCAACCAGTAGGCCAGGCGCGCCGGGTCCCGACAGCGGAGACCTGGGCGCCATCGTGAACGAAACGCAAGCCCTGCCGGGGTTCGATACCCGGCAGGGCTTTTCCTACGTGCTGCTGCTAGCCCGTCGCGGAGTTCGTCGCCGATCTCGGCTATGGAGTGCAGCTCCAGGTGGTGGGCGAGACGCCACGGCGCAGGTGCAATGGTCTGCTTCCAGCAGGGGGCGCCATTTCGCTGGCGGAAGGGCAGGGTGAGCGCCAGGGGTGCGTGCCCGGCCTCCAGGTAGCGTGCCGCCACCCACAGATGGAGGATATTCCGCCGACCTGTGCACGCCGTGCCGGGAATTCAATGATTGACAAAACGAGATTCCGGGTGTATGATATACTTATCCTGCAACACGCACCGGAAAAGATTCTCTAGGGACTCCCTCATTATTCAGGTTTCGCAACTGCATAGGTTGGCCTGTGGTTTGCGGGTACAGCACTGCACCCGCACTTTCGGGGCGCCAAGTGGAAAGGAGGTGGATCTGATCATGGCGACCCGCTCGCAGCCGCAGAGACTGTTCGAAGCGGACAGCTACGCGGATGCCAAGTAGATGGTGCAGTGGAATGTCCTGGTGGTTCTGGGTGCGAACAGGGCAAGAGTCCGGTTGTAGGGTCTGATGGTGGGGGCACCCCCCGGAAGGAGTAGGACAATGAAACGTGCGTCTTTTGCTCTCAGCGTTGCGGTGTTGGCGCTCGCGGTAGTAGCCAGCGCCCATCTTTTGCCATTCCAGGCTGTGGAGGTCGCGAATGCACAGGGCCCTCCAGGTCCAGCCGGAGTGTGGGATCGCCTGAACCCCGACCAGGGGAATCCAACGCCCGAACACGAAGTGCTCAGGTGTGGGGGGCACGGAGCGTGGCACTGCATCTATGACAAACACCCGGAGCCGCTCCTGGGCTTCTCACAACCTCCCGATGCAACCTTTGGCCAGTTTCGAGGGGAGGATATCACCTCAGAGTGGACCTGCCCGTACTGGTTCGGCGACAGATGCGAAGCCACCGCATTCGTCGCCGGCGGCGTGATGAGTTACCAATACCCAGATGGCTCCAGCCTCGACGTGAGCCAGGATCTTGTCCTGCTTGAGCAAGATGGCGAGCAGGTCCTCTATGCCTACTGGGTGGATTACTCATTCGCCTGCCCTTGGTACAGGAGCTTTGACCAAGCACTGGCGGCCAACTCGTTCCCGCTGCCCTTCAACGGCACAGACTGGCCGGCCATGGACTGCATCTTTCCGTAGTAGTTCCTCAGCACTCTGACCGGGCGGGACTCGGATGCCTTACGTCCGAATCCCGCCCAAGCTTGTCCAGATTCCTTCAACCCCACGGTCGGTACTGCGGCAGGGGCACCGTCTCTTCAACCCCGTCGTGATACCTGATGGTGACCGCAAGCCCATCCGGGGCGATGCGGACCTCCGCTGCGCCGCTGAAGGCATAGTCATCCCAGAGCCCCGTGTCTGTGCTCAGGCTCGCCTCCATCAGCTCTTCGAAGGTCATGATGACCTCCTGCGACTGCCTGTCCACCACGTGATAGTAGGTCTTTTCTTCCAGCTCATAGAGGTCGCCGCGGGGAGATCCCTTTTCCACCACCACCTCGAACCGGCTTGCTTCTGGCTCGCTCATCTATCCGTTCCCCCTCACTCTCAGATACCTTCTTGTCACGCGTGGCAGGTCCGAGATTCTGCATCCATCTTGGATAACCCCAAGAGCTTTCACTCGCTACGCTCCCCCGCCGGCCTGGCACCGTGCACCCATTCATTCCCTGGAGTCAGTTTGACATTGCTCCAGCTTTGGCTATAATGCCACCGGTGAGCACCTGGCGCAAGCGGAGGCTGCCTCGAAGCCCTCGTCACGGAAGTGGACCCCCCGGGCAGAGGAGGCGCTCCCATACACCCCATGCAGGCCGCCGACGAGCGGTGCCATCTGCGCACACCAACACTCAAAAAACAGCATAGATAGTGGAGGTTCTATCAATGGCAGAGCCGAGTCGGATGCCAAACTATGATGTCCGGAATGATGGTATTGGTCCGTACGCTGTGTTCTATTGCGAAACTTGCAGTCGCGAGCATCGCAGCCAGCCAGATGTCAAGGCCACGGTGACCAAGGACGTGGGCCGGCAGGCCATGGGCGGGCTGCTGCGCAAGGTGCCCCTGCTGGGCGATGTCGTTGCCGACAATGTGGTAGGTGAGGATCCGCGCTACTCCTACAGCCTCACCTCGCAACAGGTGGACAAGGCCTGGGATCAGGTCAAGGATCGCTTCCGCGAATGTCCCACCTGCCTGCGAGTTGTGTGCCTGTCCGATTGGGACGAGCAGGCCGGGTACTGCACCGAGGACAGCCCGCGCAGGACCGAGATTGCCGAGGCCGAAGCCGAGCAGGCGGGCGCCATGCTGAAGGGGTTTGCCGGCGCGCTGGGATTGGGCGGCGTTTTCAAGCAGGCCGAGCAGGCGGCCAAGCAGGCCGTCGCTGGCACGGCACGCTGTCCCAAGGACGGCACGATGGCGGCGCCGGGCACCAAGTTCTGCCCCGAGTGCGGCGGCCCGATGGTTCAGCCCGCCTCGGATGCCTGCCCCAAGTGCGGCAGCGCAACCCACGGAGCCAAGTTCTGCCCGGAATGTGGCACCAAGATCGAGAGAGCGGCTGCCGGCGTCTGCCCTGCCTGCGGCGCGCAGACCAAGGGAGCCAAGTTCTGCCCCGAGTGCGGGACCAAGCAAAGCTAACGCCTGCTGCCCTGGACGGCAGGCGTAGGTCTGCGAGACATGCCCGCTGCCTGCACACACGCGCAGGCAGCGGGTTCCTCATGTATGGGGGGCTCTGGTGTATGCCGGCCTCTACCGCCGGATGAAGGGCATAAAGACGCGGAAGCCGTACTCTAGCACCACGTCTTGGCCGTGCACGCCAGTGGTCGCTGTGGCGCCAGCGGGCAGATCCCACACGATCCAGTAGGCATACCGCGAATTGTCAATCGGTCCGCCGGCGATGGTCGTATCGGAGCTTGAGCCGTTCGTGGCTGTGCCCTGGGGTGCCACCGCAACGGCAAGGTTCTCGTAGGTCCCCTCGCCCAGTTTGGTCCGCTGCAGGATGGCCTGGCCGGTATAGGTGCCATTCCTGTACCAGTAGAACGTCATCTTGGTAACCGTGGCCCCGTCCGGTAGGTGGACGGGCGCCATGTACCAGCCGTTGCTGAGGCCACCCACAGCGTCGTGCTTGTGAAAGAGGTGACGGGCATGGTTCTCGTAATCGTAGCCGTCCTCGTAGGGGCGAAAGCCAGCTGCCGGGATCGAGACGACGGCCGAAGAGGCCGTAGGTAGCTGGTACAGGATGTCCACCTCGCGCGCCTCGACGTGATTGCCCGGCTGACCGGCTGCCGGCAGATCGAGGATGATCCAGTAGGCATAGGTCGAATTGTCGATGACCGCGCCCGTGATGGTCGTATCGCCTGTGGAACTGATCAACGTACCCGCGCCCGTCGCTGAGCTCGCCTCCGCCATATCCTGGTAGGTATCAGCCCCGAGGATGGTGCGCTGCAATTTGGCCGTGCCGACCTGTGAAGTGTCCTCTCTGAGCCAATGGAACACCAGCCGCGTGACAGTCGCACCATCCGGGAGGTGCACCGGGGCCAGGTACCAGCCGCGATCACCAGCGGACACAGGACCGCTATTGTGGATCAGGTTCCAGCCGCTGTTTGCGTAGCCGTAGCCGTCCTCGAATGGGGAAAAGGCAGCAGGCGGCACGCTGAGCGTGCTGCTGGCGGGGGGCGTGGCCGGGGGGAGGTACTCGATCTCGACGGCGCATCCCCACACCAGCCCACCCGGCGGAAGGGACAGGTTCAGGTAGTAGGAGTACAGGCTGTTGTCGATGAGCGCCGTGGGATTAAAGTTGGTGGTCGAAACTGACCCGTAGCTTGGTGCCCAAATGTCTGTCGACAGCAGGTCGGCCATCAAAAGGGAGCCCTGGGTGTCGTGTGTGTGTCGCGCCAGGACTAGCTCGGCCTGCCCGGCTCCCCCGTCCTTGTAGTGGAAGGTGAGGTTGGTGAGGGTTGCGCCCTGGGGGAGCAGCAGGGGGGCGACGAAATATCCGCTGTCAACGGCGGATGGGCCGTCCAGGTACTTGAGATAGCGCCCGTGATTTTCGTAGCTGTAGTATTGCGCGCCCGGCACAAAGGCTGCGGCGGGAATCGTAAGGCGCTTTACCCCGGCACTGATAGCGGTTGTTTGCGCTGGTTCGGCGGCGCTGTGCGCCTTGGGGTTATGTCCGAAAAAGACGCCAATCACGACAAGGCATGCGAAGACGCGGACTAACCGAGATTTCGTAGTCATTTCTATTCACCTGCAACGTATAGGATCGATCTCATGGAGTATACTGCAGCCTGCTGCTGAGGACACCATCCTGCAGGCCAGGTTCTACCTATCCTTTAGGATAGTCTTTTCTGCCCGCCGGCGGGGGGAAATCGCATCTTCGAGCATGCCAGGCGGGCTCAGATGAGGGGCTGTCCCAAAAGTAGGACCGAGGCGTCTAGTGTCTCCGTGATACCGCGTAGAATGCACAGAATCGAGGCGTTTCGCGGTGCCAAGAGGAGCATTTCTGTGCTTTTTGGACAGCTGTCTTGGCAGGGCTCACCGCCCAATTCATCCCATGGCCGCTTTGAGAGCTGCATACTCCCCGCGTTGAAAGGGGCAGACGCGGATACAGATTGAGCAGCCATAGTTGTCAATAAAGTAGGGAAAGCACTTTTCGTTCAGGGTGCAGGTGAGCAGCCCGTTGCCGTTCTCCAACGGCTCTTCGAGGATGGCCTCGGGCGGGCACTCTCTGGCACACAGGCGGCACAGGTCGCAATAGTCCTCGATCCAGCCGTGGGGATTCTCCTGGCAGAAGGGCAGGTTCTCGATGTTGGTATAGA
>JBFFCR010000270.1:0-5721 GCA_041559855.1 Anaerolineae bacterium
TACCCTCGACGGCGATGAATGGGTGATCAATGGCCACAAGATCTGGCCCAGTAACTCGGGAAATACGGCAGACCTGTTCGTGGTCGTCTGCACCACAAATAAGGGCTCTTCAGACCCCAATGACTTTGCTCTGATTCTGGTTCCTGCCGGTAGCGAGGGCGTCGCGGTGGGCAATCCGTATCAAAAGTGCGGCATGTCGGCTGACGTGAACACTGATATATGGTTCGACCATGTCCGCGTGCCAAAGCGATACAGGGTGCACGGTCCCGGCGACGATCTCAAGTACTGGAAAAGAGCCCTCTCGATGGGCAACATCGGTTCGGCGGCGATGTGCGTGGGGATCATGAAGAATGTGTACGAGATCATCAAGGGGTGGACCACGGAGAGGGTGGTTGCCGGCAAGCCCCTCAAGGAGCACAGCATCGTAGCAGACATGCTCTCGGAGGTAGCCATGCATATCGAGTCCACGTCGTCCTGGATGTGGATGTATACCAGGGAGATCGATCATCCCGAGATTTACGGGTGGGAACCCTGGGATGAGAGGTTCGTGCTCAAGACCAGGGGCTTGGCCCTGTTCGCCAGCAATGCAGTAGAGAAGGCGTGCAGCCGTGCCATGGACTTTATGGGCGCCTATGGCTATGCGCGTGAGTATGACATCGAGAAACACTGGCGCGACCAAAAAGTGATCGGCTTGTGGATGGGCGGCAAAGGGTTGAGGACCCTGGAGAATGCCCGCTATTGGTACGATCTGGAGACCCTGTAGTCAAAAAGGCGTCCACAGCAGGCAGGCATGGGCCGATTTACCCGAAGTTGACTACTAAGCAGGCCCGTGCTATGATGGTCCTGGACGCGTTCGGCACAGGCGATTCCGGTCGAAGCCAGTCTCTCGTCCTCACAGCATGAGGACGTCCTCCCGTCACCGGATAGACCATGCAGTCATCTGGTTCTCAGCGTTGAGAAAGGAGTTCCAAGCGATGGCATCATTCGGTCAGTCAGCGGCTACCCTGACGGTGCGTCGGGGTCCTGGTCTGGGAAGGAGCTTCACGATCGAGACTCCCTCGATCACCATAGGCCGCCAGGATCAGTGTGATTTTCAGGTGAACGATACATTCGTGTCGCGCCAGCACGCCCGCATCACCTGGGGTGGCGCAGGATACCTCCTGGAGGATCTGGGTACGGTCAACGGTACCTTTCTCAACGGCGAGCGCATCAGCGTCCCGCGCGCTCTCAAGTCAGGTGATGTCATTCAACTCGGGACGCAGGTGGAGCTTGACTTCACGCTGCGGCCATCACCTTCCGCCGGTTGGATGCAGGACCAGCCCCAAGCTCCTGCGTTTCCCGAAAGCAGCCCCGCACCGTCACCAGCGTTCTCACTTGCCGACACCGAGAAGGAGGAGGCGCGGAAGGCCGCCAGTGGTGCTCTGACGTCTGCGATTGTGGGGGTGTTCATCTGTGCCATCATTCTGGGGCCGTCCGCCATCTCGCAAGCTCGAAAGGCCAGAAAGGTACTGAGGACGGGCGACCCAGGCTATGGAACTGCCGTGGCAGCAGAGGTCATTGGCTGGATCGCCATCTTGCTGTGGGTAGTGGTTCTGATCTACCAGTTATCTGACATGTAGGCTCCGAGTGAGACCAAGCCCTGCATCACGGGATCGGACCGCACACTTTTGTGTCGAGGTGGGTCCCGCTCCCGATGCGGGGAGAGCCGGTGGGAGTTCAGTCCGTTGGGTTCAAGGCGCGAGGACGGCGGTTCAGCTCACCTGAGGGGAGGCCCTGGGACTGTGTCGGGCCAGGTTCCGCAACGCTCTCGTTTATTCTATCTTGGCATGGCCCTGGTTCTGGGAGGCATCCTGGTGCTCAGTAGGCCAATGGAGCCCACGCGTCTTCCCAATCTATGCCTGCCTGACATGCTCCTGGGGATTCCGTGCATAACTAGCGGCCTGACGCGTGCATTTCATGCAATCTCCCTTGGCCAGTTTGGCGCAGCCTTGGCCTATCATCCCCTGAGTCTGCTGTTGTATAGCGTGACGATCCTGCACTTACTCGTGGCCTGCCTGCGGCTCTTGGGGTGGAAAACCCGCTTGTTGAGGATACCGAACCCGGTTCAGGCGATGACGTGGGCCACCATTGGATTGCTCTTTCTGTTCTGGATCCCGCGCGTATTGGGTATGTTACTGTCACAGTAGCCTGGCCCCGCAGGAACGGAATGCCCCAGACTAGGAGATCCACCCACGAAGGTTCGCTTCCATCCGGTCATCCCAGGCATCGAGCATTGAAGCCAACTCCGCGGCGGTCTCGGGCTCGGACTCGATCAGGCTGTACGATTCGTTCGGATCGCGCTCCAGGTCAAAGAGGAAGGGGCCCTGCTTCAGAGGCCAGTAGCCTGCATTGTCGGTTCTGAACCGCCGATGGTATTTCCACTGCTGGTGGCGGACAGCAAGCAGCGTCCGGGTGTCGTAGAAATAGAGGGTGTCATGCGGCGAGGATGAGGCGCCTGTCAGGACGGGCAGTATATCCTCGCCGTCGATGATCCGGTCGGGGGGCAGGGGGACCCCGGCAAGCTGCAGGCAGGTCGGGAACAGATCAAAGTTCATGCTCATTTCGTCGCTGAGCGTGCCTGCCGGGATGACACCGGGCCAGCGGGCGATGAACGGTACCCGGAACCCACCATCAAAAGTCAGCATCTTTCTTCCTCGCGTGAACCCAGGGTTGCCCTGCCACCATGGTCCATTGTCGCTGGTAAAGACCACCAATGTGTTCTGGTCGAGCGATTGCTCCTTCAGGGTCGCCAGGACCTCGCCGATGCCCCAATCAAGTTCCTCTACGGCGTCGCCATAGAGGCCCGCCTGGGACCGTCCGCGAAAGCCTGCCGATGCGTGGATCGGCTCGTGGGGCATCGGGTGAGCCAAATACAGGAAAAAGGGCTTGTCCGTGTTCTCGCGGATGAATGCCTGCGCTTCGCGGGTGAAATCCCGGGTCAGGAGATTCTGATCTGCCGGCGCCTCGACCGCTATCTCCTGGTCGCGGTAGATGGCGTACGGACTGACGTCATTGCTATAGAGCACGCCGTAGAACGAGTCAAAGCCTCTGTCGTTGGGGCGGTGGCCGGGCTTGTCGCCCAGGTGCCATTTCCCCACCATCCCGGTCCGGTATCCTCTCCGGCTCAGCACCTCTGGTAGGAGTATCTCGTCCTCGGGGATGCCGGTAACACTGTAGGCATAGCGTCCCAGGACATCCATGAGCAGGTTCATGGGATTTCCTGTCGGATACAAGGGGGTTGTGATGTGGGTGCGGACCGGATACCGGCCTGTCAACAGCCCAGCTCTGGAAGGGGAGCACAGGGCCGCCGAGGCGCAAAAGCTCGTCAGGCCCACCCCTTCGGCACCCATACGGTCCAGGTTGGGCGTGTTGATAGTGGGTGCGTCGAGGTCGCCGTAGCCAAGGTCGTCGAGCAGGATGATTACGATGTTCGGCAGTGCCCCCGGGCTGTCGCTGCGCTGGATTCGATCCAGGTAGGCCGTCGCTCTCTCTGGTCGAAAGTCCCTGCCCAGATGATTATGGAGGGACCGGTAGCCAATGCCTCCAGCAACCAGGGTGCCGCCCAGGACCGCAGCGCCCCTCAGGAACGCGCGGCGGCTGATCTTTCTGCGCGGTTCATCGCTCACAGTGTGCTCCTTCCCTGTCGCTCCAGCCAGATCCGCATATTGCCCGGTCGATGTGGTGGGAGTCTCTCGACGCCCCCAGTATAGCAGTTCCCGCCAGCCAGCGCAAGCAAGGAAGTTCTGACGCTTTCTTCCGTTAGCGATTTGAGTTCCTGCCCCCTCTGTCTGGCTTGCTAGGCCGCGCGGTCGCTTGCGCCCCTATCTCTCGTTGCCTCAGGGTGAAAAACCGACCGGGTTTGTCAACGTAATCGGGATCTTGCCAGGACAGCCTGGTTCGGGTATAATGGGTCTCCGCTGGCCGGTGCAGTAGACCGGGATGCGTATGGTCCCTGGTGGGGCGATCCAGGGACAGTCTGCGAGCTATACCACTATCGGCGGAGGAGCGGGGAGCGCGATGGCTGCTGTCGTTGTTACCGGCGCTGCCGGGCATCTGGGCGCGAGTCTGGTGCGAATGCTCCGTGCGCGTGGGCAAGATGTCCGCGCGCTGGTTCATCGTGACAGGCGAGCGCTTGCTGGGCTGGATGTAGGAATCGTCTCGGCAGATGTGACAGATGAAGCTTCACTCTGTCGTGCGTTTACCGGCGCTGACACGGTCTTTCATACGGCGGCACACATCTCTCTCTCGATGGGCGGGCAGCAGACACTGCAGAAGGTCAACGTCAGCGGGACACGCAACGTCGTTGAAGCGTGCTTGCGCTGTGGTGTGAGGCGTCTCGTTCATGTCAGCTCGATCGAGGCGCTGGATTGCGAACCGCTCGACGTCCCCGTGGACGAGTCACGATCCCTGATCCCAACACAGAGTCACTCTCGAGGCCAGGCCATCACGGCTCCAGGTGCGGCCTCGCTCAGAAGGCGGCTTACGCCGTATGCCTGTTCAAAGGCTGCCGGCGAGAGCTTTGTGCGGCAGGCGACGGCTCGCGGCCTGGACGCGGTTATCCTCTATCCTACAGCCATTATCGGGCCCCATGATCACCGGCAGGGGTATCCCAATGAGGGACTATTGGCAATCTGCGAGGGCAGGCTCTGGGCCCTGATCGAAGGGGGATTCAACTGGGTTGACGTTCGTGACGTAGCCGGAGGCGCCCTCCAGGCTGCGGAACTGGCGCCGCCAGGCGCCAGATATATCCTTTCCGGTCACTGGGCTTCGCTGTGCGATCTGGCCGAACTGGCGCGGGAGATTGCTGGCACCCCAGTGCCCAGTCTGGTCTTCCCATTGTGGATGGCGCGCATCGGCGCGCCGTTTGTGGCAACTGCATGCCGCTTGACGGGCAGACGACCGATCTACACCTCCGCCGCGCTAGTGCCGCTGGCGGGCAACCGTGCCATCAGCCACGCGCGCGCCACGCGCGAACTGGGCTATCAGCCGCGTCCATTGCGGCAGACGGTGGTGGATACTCTGCAGTGGTTTGAGGGCCGGGGCATTCTCGCCCCTCAGCATCCGCTGCCGGTCGCCGTCAGCCGGCTGACAGATTCGCCGGGGGTCGAATGAACGATCGCTTTGTCTTCGACGTGTTGCTCCTTAGCTCACTTGTCACTGCGGCTGCAACTGCCGTGGTCCTGGTATTCGTTGCAGCTCCCTACGGCCGGCACGTCCGCAAGGGCTGGGGTCCGACCCTCGACAATAGGCTGGGATGGGTCCTGATGGAAGCGCCGGCTCCCCTGGTGTTTGGTCTGTGCTTCATGGTCGGCGAAGCCCGGAGCACGCTGACAGCATTGGTCTTTTTGGTCATATGGGAGGTTCACTACATCCATCGCTCATTCATCTATCCATTTGGGTTGCGCGGTGAGGGCAAGCGGATGCCAATTGTGATCGCCGGTATCGGCTTTCTCTTCAACGCGCTCAATGGCTACCTCAATGGGCGGTGGCTGTTCACATTCTCCGGCGGCTATTCGAACCTCTGGCTGCTTGACGTCAAGTTTGTCGCAGGCGTCTTGATCTTTGTCGCCGGGTTCACGATCAATCGCCAGGCGGATCACACGCTCCGTCGTCTGCGGGAGAACGGTGGGTCAGAGTATGCCGTTCCGTCGGGGGGGATGTATCGTTGGATCTCCTGTCCCA
>JBFFCR010000271.1:0-5694 GCA_041559855.1 Anaerolineae bacterium
GGATCCGAAAGGCCCCCTCCGTAGGTGATGGAGAGGGCCTTTGGCATGGCGGGCAAGCCAGAATGTCACGATTTCTTTTTGCGTCGCTTCCGGTACCCGGCAGCAAAGGTATAGAGCGGTATCAACAGGGGCTCGACCTTGGTTGCTAGGTTGACGCGGGCGCTCCACAGCGCTGTGCGGGCCTTGGCTACGGGCCGGGCCAGGCGCTCGCTCATGGGCCAGTCGGCCACGGGGATGGCGACCGGTTCCTGCGGCTCCCAGTGGAAGGTGGCCGCAGCCCAGGTGAGCCCGGCGCCGAATCCGACAAAGACCAGGTGATCGCCCGACTTGACGCGGCCTTCCTCGATGGCTTCTACCAGCGCCAGCGGAATCGAGGCCGCCGAGGTGTTGCCGTAGCGGTCGATGTTGACCATGATCTTTTCCGGTGGCACCTTCAGGCGACGGCGAGCCATCTCGATGATGCGGTCGTTGGCCTGGTGGGGGATGATCAGGCTGATGTCGTCCACAGTCAAGCCCGCCTCGGTGACCACTTTGCTCACGGAACTGGCCATAACCTTGGTCGCAAACTTGAAAACGCGGCGGCCATCCATTTGCAGATACTGCATCCGCTGGTTGATCAGGTCGTGGCTGACCGGGTTTGCACCGGCCATGCCTGGAACCATGAGTGCGTCATAGTCCGAACCCTCGGAACCAAGCTCAAAGGCCATGATGCCGGTGGGTTGGTCGCTGGCTTCCAGCACGACTGCGCCGGAGCCGTCGCCAAAGAGGACGCAGGTGTTGCGGTCGGTCCAATCCACACCCATGGAGAGGTGCTCGGTGCCGATCACCAGGGCGTTGCGGTAGGCGCCGGACGCGATGAACTGGGTCGCCGTGACCAGGGCGTAGACCCAGCCGGTGCATCCTGCCACCAGGCTGAAGGCGGGCGCGCCCGCTGCGCCCAACCTGTCCTGGATCATACTGGCAACGGAGGGAACCCAATAATCGGGTGAAGAAGTAGCGACGATGATCAGTTCGACGTCGGAGGGCTGGAGCTGGGCCACGGCCAGCGCCTTCCGGGCAGCAGCCAGCGACATGGTGGAGCAGGTCTCCCCCGGCGCAGCGATGTGCCGCTCGCGAATACCAGTCCGCGTGCGAATCCATTCGTCGCTGGTGTCCACCATCCTTTCGAGATCGGCGTTGGTGAGCACCCTTTCGGGCAGATACTTGCCCCATCCTGTGATCCGAGCATACTTGGTCATACTTTCCTTACCTCCTCCGAGAATGGACCCCAAAAATCCAAAAAATCACGCCAGAAAAAGGCCTTCCCCAGGAAGGCCGGCGCGAGCTGCCGCCTGGCGTTCATGTGGCGATGCGAGGGGCTTCCCTGTGCCGGTGGCGGAGCACGACGGCGATCACCAGGCCCGCAACAGATGCCACCGATCCGAGAGCCGCGGCGCCGATCAGGATGCCCTTGCGGTGCTGCACCAGAGGACTGACCTCCTGCGCCGGGCGCCGTCGCTGGGCCTGCAACACGAGGTCTCCATGCAGGCGGCGGCGAAAGTCGGCTTTGGGCTTCACAGGCACCAGGATCCCCTGCACTTCTTCGGCGAGATCGAGCAGTCCCTGCACCCGGGCGTGCCGGCCAAAACGGGGAGAGGGCACGGTGTCAGGGTTCACCAACTCATCGGCGTGGGCTGCCAGGATCTCTCTCATCTCTCTCGCATTCATGTTGTCCTCCTCCCGGCGCCTTTGCCGGGATCGCGCGTCACGTCAGACGCGGTAAGCGAACACGCCCAACGTCCCTGGCCCAAAGTGGACCACGAGGGAGGACGTCAGGTCAGCTACGAACGTCTCCTTACAGTTGAACTGGATCTTGGCTCTCTCCAGCAGAGCCTTTCCCTGCTCAGGTTCCATGGCGTGGACGACGGCGAGGTTGACCGGGTCCGAGCGACCCACCTGCTCGGCCACGATATCGAGCAGGCGGTCGATGGCCTTGCCCTGGGTGCGGACCTTTTCGACAACCTCCAGCAGGCCATCCTCCAGGAGCACAATGGGCTTGATGCTCAGCAGCGAAGCGAGGCTGCTCTGCAGTTTGCCCGTCCGGCCGCTCATCTGGGCATAGCGCAGGTCTTTGAGGGTCAAGGTCAGGCAACTTCGGTCGCGGATGACCTCCATGCGGGCCAGGATCTCGTCCACACTCTTGCCCTCTCGGGCCATGCGCACGGCTTCCATGCACATGAACCCCAGCATGACCGAGCCGGACTCGCTATCGAAGGGGTGCACGCGCACCTTGCCCTCCAACATCTCTTTGGCAAGCACAGCAGAGCGATAGGTGCCGCTCAGTTTCGAGGTGACGTGGAGCGAGATGATGTCGGTGGCCCCCTCCTCGACGAGCTTCTCGTAGTGCTGCTTGAACTGCCCCGCCGAGGGCTGGGAGGTAGTCGGCAATATCCCATACGCGTCGATCTTGCGAACAAAGGTCTCGCGGTCGATGGTCACACCGTCCTCGTAGGTTTCGGTGCCAAATTGAATGTTGATCGGCACGACCGTGATGTCATACTCCTGAAAGTACCCAGGCGGCAGATCGCACGTGGAATCGGTAGCAATTCTTATCATCTTTGTTCCTTTCGCCAGGTTGTGCTGGCAGGCCCAAGGGCCTATTGTGGCTGGTTGGCCAGATCCTGGCGCAGGCTAATGAGCGTGCGGTGGTAGAGCGATTTGATGGCGCCCTCAGTGCGTCCCATGATCCGGCCGATCTGGGCGTTCGGCAATCGCTCCACGAACTTGAGGATTAGCAACTGCTGGCGATCGGCGGGGAGGCGATGGATGGCAGCGAACAGCGTGTCCCGCCGCTCGCTCCGAGCCGCGTACTCGAAAGGACTGTCATCTCCGGGCGGTGCTACCAGCGCCACCTGGTCCAGGGAGATGACCTGACGACGGCTCCGGTCGCGGTGCCAGTTGGCGACCAGATTGTGCGCGATCCGGTAAAGCCAGGAGGAAAAGGGCGCCCCGCGATGTACGTACCGGGGGATGTGCTTCATTGCCTGGTGAAAGACCTTGGCCGTCAGATCCTCTGCGTCGTGGTGATTGCCGGTCCGGTAATAGACATAGTTATAGATTCTGTCAATGTGCAGTTCGTACAGGAGACCGAAGGCTTCCGGGTCAGTCTTGGCCTGCTCGACCAAGGCCGCCTCATCGACTGAATCACTCACCAGGATAACCTCTCTGGCGCCTGCCGGTCTCGCTCAATAGAACACCGACGGGCGCGAATGGTTGCGCGTTAGTATAGCAAAGACGGAGAAGATGGTCAACTGGCCTGACGGCGGGGAATCGACGGGGGTCAGCGCCTGTCACGTCTGCTGATGGCCGGCTTGGAGTACAGCAACACGGTTTCCCAGAAGGAACCCGCTCGCGATGATCAGCGCCACGCCCAGCAGGATCAAGAAGACAGGAACGTCGGACCCTGAGCGCTGGTAAACAGCAAAGTAGAGCAGGATGGGCGCGGTCTGGTTAGGGATCTGGAGGATCGGTTGGACTTTGCTCGCCGGGGCGAACTTGTAGGCCTCCTGGATGAGACGGACGCCAACAATATTGGTGGACACGAGCATCACGCAGGAGAGGGCAAAGACGATCCCCCGGAGCAAGTCCGCCTGCCCGGCGAACACGGAACCGATGGTCAGGATCAACGGCAGGGTCCATGCGTTGGACAGGGCATACGGATAGCCACTAGAGACGGCCAGAAGGAGCCCGCGAGGCTGATCCTGGGCACGGCGCGCGAGCAAAAAAGTAAAGAGCCAGCAGAGGGCGAGGGCGGCAGAGAACAGGGCGAGGCGTACCAGCAAGGCGCTCCCCACCTGACCCACCTCGCGGCTGGTGATGCCTAGATTGGCGTAGCCAAGGAGAGAAACCCCACAGACCATCAGGACGATGCCGAGAATGTCGGCGAGGTTCAGCCTCTCGCCGTTGAGCACCACAGAGCCGATGGCCAAAAGGATCAGGCCTGTGGCGGTGAAGCCGGGCACCAGGGCCGGACCGAGCAGGCTTTGGGCGGCCAGGACAAAGAAGGTCCCAGGTCCCATGCTCAAGAAAAACCCCAGCAACCAGCGGGGGTTCCGGAGCAGATGGCGCATGAACTGGTCTCTTTGCTTCTCGACGGGAGTGTGATCCACGGCGCGTTTCTCCAACAACGCGCCAAAGGCATTCATGACCCCCGACATGACGGCGCAAAGGACTCCCCATGGATTGAGTTCGACCATGGCATCTGCCTTGCTAGAGATTCTGGTGCGCCTCGGTGGAACGGTTCTGGCCTGCCGAGCACTGCCCTCCGCCGAGAGTCGCTCTTGACCAGTGAGTATAGGACATTATAGCATCATGGCGAGGGAAAGGCAAGCACAGGATTGTGCAGATGGTGTACGCTTTGCGGTTATCCGATTTGTGAGGGTGGCCTCGGTCAGGAGACCTTCGGCCATCTAGGGTCAGGAGACCTGCGGCCATCTAGTCACGGACGCGCCGCCAGAAGGGGTGCAGATCGGCTCTTGCCTGATGGCAGCAGGTAGGGTATAATGGCGCCATCAGCCCACGGCAGTGAGCACGGAGCGGAGCACGGAGCGGGATCTTGATACAAGCAGACCTTGAACTGCAGGTCGCCGTCGCCAAGGTGAGCAAGTACGCTGTCAGCGAGAGCGGCGACACGGTGGAAGTAATCGAACGGCCGCACGGCGGCCTGTCGCTGGTGATGGTGGACGGCCAACGCAGCGGCAGGTCGGCCAAGGCGATAAGCAACATCGTGGCTCGCAAGGCAGTCTCGCTGCTCGCCGATGGCGTGCGCGACGGGGCGGCGGCCCGCGCCGCCCACGACTATTTGCGTACCATGCGCAGCGGGCAGGTATCGGCGACGCTCAACATTCTCTCGGTGGATCTGGGTACCCTGACGATTGTGATCTCGCGCAATAGCCACTGCCCCGCGCTCGTCCTGCGGGGAGGCGAGGTCGAGGTCCTAGATGAGCCCAGCCAGGCTGTCGGCATCCATGAGCGGACCAGGCCAGTCATCACCGAAATCCCGATCGTCCAGGATCTCCACGTTGTTCTCTTTACCGATGGCATTCTGGCAGCCGGGGCACGCTATGGACGCCAGTTGGATGCACCGGCCTTTGTGCAGGAGCAGCTCGCCCATTGCTCCGGCGAGTCGTGCGCGCGGACGCTGGCTGACGCTCTGTTGGCGCACGCCGTGGAGCTGGATCGAGGCAGACCCGTGGATGACATCAGTGTGGTCGTCGTCTCGGTGGCGCCACTGACCGGAAGCGACGGGGTGCGGCGCCTGTCGGTGCGCTTTCCGATCTAGGTGGGTGAGCATGCGCATCAAGGTGGTCGGGCCCTGCGCGTCTGGAAAGAGCGCGCTGGCAGCCAGGCTGCGAGCGATGGGCTATGACGCGAGTTCTGCGGCTCAGGATCATTCCTATGTACCTGATATGTGGCAGCGCCTGAATCCGCCCGATTTGCTCATCTACCTGGATGTTACGTTGCGCTCTGCTCACGAGCGAGGACGCAAGGGCATGGGCTGGACGCAAGAGTATCTGGACGAACAGCACGAGCGGCTGCGCCACGCCCGCGCCCACTGCGATTTCTATCTGCCTACCGACGATCTCAGCGAGGAGGAGGTACTGGCAGAGGCCCTGGCGTTCTTGCGCCAGGTGGAGTAGGGCGGCGATGACAGTA
>JBFFCR010000272.1:0-5668 GCA_041559855.1 Anaerolineae bacterium
CGAACTTTTCCTCGATCTCTGCGCTTATCGGCATCTCGCCGGGCTCCCACTGTGGGGCAGGGCGAAAGATCTGCCATGCCAGGAAGGTGCTGCCGACCAGCACCATCAGGCCTGCCATCATCGCCAGGTGGCTGAATCTCAGCCCCATCGGTCCCCGCCATTCTTTTACTGTAGCTATCGTTCGGTTCATCATGAGTGCCTCCTCATGCCTTCCTATCGTGGTCTTGATGGGGCCAGGACTTGCAAGCCTCGGCACGCAAGTCCTGGTCTCCCGATCATTTACTGGGTCCGCACGACCAGCGGCAGATAGATCGCTTTGAGCACTTGTACTTCGACGGACAACGGAGCACCCCAGTTGCCAGAGCTGTCCTTGGCGCGCACATAGAGTGTGTGGATGCCAAGCCCCCAACTGCTGATGTCGATGCTCGCCGACAGCGTCTCGCTCGTGCTGTCAAAGACACCGTCAGCCGCACTGAGGGCAGTACCGTTACCCTCGCCCGGGTCGGTGTCCACGAACCATTCCGCCTGGGCGATGTTCGAGATCAGCCCCGGATCGGAGGTTGTGGCTGCAACATAGATCGAGTTAATCGCTGCAGCTTGGTCGATGCTAGACGGCAGCTGCAGATCGAGAGCTGGTGTTGCATTGACGACCAGGAGAGCCGGGTTCGGCGTCACGTTGATGGCGTTGATCACAGGCCCTATCGTGTCGACGGCTACGCCGCGATCGATCGTGATCGTCGCGCTGCCGACGGTCCCCCAGTTCCCCGCGCTGTCCAGGCCGTGCACGTAGACAAGGTGGTCGCCCTGAGACAGGTACAAGAAGTTGACAATCGGGATCTGGAAGTACGCGTCCTCTGTGACCTCGTCAAAGAGCCCGTCTGAGGGGAAGATGTTAAAGCCGGTGCCGTCGGCCCCTACCGTGTCGATGAAGGCTTCGGCGTTGGCCAGTGTCGACTGGACGCCTGCCGCCAGGGCATCAGAGATCGTGGCATCGAGCCGCACGTGTGTGACCGGCGGTGCGCCGGACAGGTCGAGCACCGTGGGATTCACGGTGACCGAAGGTGCGTCGGGCCCGGTCTGGTCCAGCCTGAGGGTGATGACCTCCGCCGGGTCCGTGATGTTGCCCAGCCAGTCCTCGGCGGTTATGGCGACGAGATGTTCGCCTTCGGCCAAGCTCTGGATCGTCGGGATGGTCAGTGTGGCGGTCATGGCCCGCAGCGATGCCTCGATAGGATTGAGCAGCATAGGAACCGCGGGCCCTCCGTCGATGCTGTACTCACCAGCTACCACAGGATTGTCCCCGTTCGGGCGATCGTCCCCCGTAGCCCGCAAGAGCACCGACTCGGTGCCATTGGTCAGATCAGGGGTAAGACTCACCCCGCTGATATTCGGTCCCATCTTGTCCAGGTTCAGCACGGCAGAGCCGACAGGCCCCCAAGTGTCAGCTGAATCCTTCCCGCGGACGTAAAAGACATAGTAGTCGCTGGCCCATGTGGCCAACTCACCCGATCCTATGTCCGCTATGACCGTCACAGCCGGATTTGGATTGTTGACCGGTATGGCGATCCCTGTTCCCGGATCGCCCGCGCTATTGACAAAGTACTCCGCGGCGACGATGTCCAGACCTGAGGTCAGGTTGGTGTCGAGATGGGCGGTGAGCTTGACGCCCGCGTCGCCGGTGGTCGGGCTGGGTTCCACCGTCACCGGGTTGGCCAGTGGCCCGGGGCCAGCCGGTGTGGTGCCGACGAGGGTATGGATGAAGGTCATCATCCCGCCGTAGGCCACCGGCCCGTTCAGCCCGATCTGTTCACTGGCGTTGTGCAGGATCAGGTTGGACTGGTACAGCGCATACCGCGTCCCCGTCTCAGACAGGACCGGGATGGTCGTCAACGTGTCCATCGTCTGGCCGCTGGTGATCTTTTCTGCCACCACTCGGTAGGGCCAGGCAAGGGCTCTGCCGTCCGAGGCGATGATCTGCTGTCGCAGGCCCAAGAGTCCCATGTCATGGCTCTCCAGCCCGGCGTTGATATACCGCAGCAGTACGGTGTTGTCCGCAGCGGTGTCGATCTCTGCCGTCTGCGGATAGGCTTTGCCGTTGATCAACCAGTACTTTGGCGAGTAGTATTGCATCTCAAAGCCGTAGGGATCGTTGTTCAGGTCAGGGTCGATCTCACCCAGCACCAGCAGCGCCTCGTCGTCGAACGCCGTCGCCGGGTCGTCGTAGGCCTGTCCTGCGGTCAGGGGGCGCACGATCAGCGCGCCGTACAGGCCCATCGCCACCTGGCGCGCACCGTTCTCGGTCAGGCCCGCTTCGTACAAAAAGGTGCCGGGACTGTCCACCGGGAACGAGTAGCTCGTCGACTCGGTAGCTCCGACACCAACCAGATCCGGCAACAAGCCCGGTTGCCCTGGGAATTCCAGAGAGACCATCTCACCCGGCAATTCGTTATGCAGGATGATCTCGAGCGTCTCGCCCTGGTTGGCGATCAGCATCGGCCCGGGCAGTTGGGCGGGTCCGGCCGGATTGTCGGCAAAGCCCCAGATGGGCACCACAACATCGTCGGGCATTGTGACTTCCCCGGCCATCGCCCAGAGCTCGCAGGTGCGCGTCGAACCGACTAGGTTGCAGGTATCCAGTGGCAGCGCAGTGATTACCTGGCCGCCGGTGGGCTGGAGCAGCACGCCCGATGCGTTGCCGGGCGCGGCCATTGCCTGGGAGTTGATCAGCATGACCACTACCGTGAGCACCGCGAGCAGACCACCCAGCGAGAGCAAAGAACGTTTTGGTGTATTCATATCAAGGATCTCCATTCTCTGTTGACTGCCGCCTTTGGAGCGACAATCGCTCGGTCTTGTTCTAATCATAGCAAGCTCACGGGCAGTCATTGGGCAGCGGCGGATCGATGCGCGTGAAGGTGATGTGTCCGCTCAGCACCACACCCCAGGCGGTGATCTGCTGCAGGGCGTGGTTGTGCGAGATGTGGTAGTACTCGCCGCATTGGTTGAGTGCCTGGCTACCCACTGGTAGGGTATCCACGTTGCCCAGGTATGGGCTGCCGCTGAAAAAGGTGCCGAACGTCAGGTTCTGGAGCTGTGGTATCTCCACCGGTATTGGATTGTCCACAGGATGCCACTGCTCCACATCTGTCCAGGCGAACAGCTCGTCGTGGGTTTCGCCCGGCCCCACCGTGACGGTGAACTTTTCGTAGGAGAGGTCCTCGCCCCCGTCGCCGATCAGGACATTCCCGTCGCGTGCGATGATGCGCCCGTGGTTGCCGTGCGGGTGGTGCGGATAGTTCTCGGTGCCGACGCTGAGGAAACGGACCAGAGCCGGGTACGGGTTGTATGCCGGCGAAGTAGAATCGTCGTTATAGGGATGAATGTGCACCAGGGAGCTGTAGGGTTGGTTGGGCAGCCATTCCGCCCCATTCGGAGCAATGGTGTCCGGGAAGCTGCGGCCGTTGATCATCCAGTAGCGCGCACGGTAGTTGTTCATGTTGTAGGGCAGGCCCTGCTCCACCGCCATATGCAGCATCGGGTCTATCTCGGAGAGCATCATCACGTACTCGGTGGACGGATTGAACTGGGTTGTATACTCTCCTACTGCTCCGGCGGTCTCGTTGTAGGCCCAATCCGGGTGCGCCGCGGGCCGGATGATCAACGCCCCAAACAGGCCCATGTTGACCTGTTTGGCAGGTTCGGTGCCGCTGTAGTAGAGATAGGTGCCTGGCTTATCAGCCACAAAGCTGTAGGTCACGCTACCCCCGTATGCTGAGGCTACCGGCGCGAATGAGGTCAGGTCGCCGATGGGGCTGAACTGGGGCTGCGATGCCACACCGTCGGCCAGCACATTCTCCTGCCCGGGAAAGATCATGGATACATCTTCGGCCAACGTGTTGTGCAGCACAATGGTCACCGTTTCTCCCTCGTTGACACAAAGGACGGGACCCGGGTATTGGAAAGGGCCGTCGCTCTCGCTAAAGCCCCACATGTACACGATGTTGCCATCCGGCGTACTGATCGTGCCCTCCTTGGTCGTGAAGGTGAAGGAGGCCGTGTCATTTGTGGTGCAGATCACGCCCGATTCAGGCCATGTCACGTGCCCGGCAGTGACGACCCCTGTGCTGCCGCTCAAGGCTGCGACAGCCAGGACCAACGCCAGGGGGCCGGAAAGCAGTCGGGCCAATTTGATCGATTTCTTGGATCTCATGAGTCTCACCTCACTCTGCATTTCTCTGGCCCACCTATGTGTTGGGCTCGGTCTGTGGCGGCAGCGTGCCGGTGGGATAAACGCGAACCTCGGTCATCTGCCCACCATAACCCGGGGCGCCTCCGTTGCTCAGGCGCGCGTAGTTGCGATTCGCCAGCAGGTACGTGGTCATCTCTGTCACGTCCGGCGCGACAAAGATCGCATCCGCGCTCTCGCCGGCGCCGATCATGATCGTGTCGGTGTAGTAGCTGAGGTCAGTGCCTTCGCGTCCCCGCAAGAGAGTCGCATCCTTGCCCACGATGCGCAGTGGGATCCCGGGCAGCCGCATCGTCTGCTCGATAAAGCCCACGTTCACAAAGCGCAGCAACACCCGGTCGCCTGAGTTGACCTCCACCAGCGACGAGGTGGGCTGGAACTGTAGATCGGGCCGGCCCGGCGGCGGTAGCAGTTCGCCGGTGAGTAGATCAGTGCCCGGGCTGGGCGGCGCCAAGGTGTCCGGATAGCAGCGACCGTTCAGCAGCCAAAAGTCGGGGTTGTAGTCGCTCCACTCTGGCAGCTGCACGTGCGAATCGCACCAGTGCGCCAGTGACCAAACCTCGTTCATGCACATCACGAACTCTCGATCGTACTCTGTGGATGGGTCATTATAGGCGAATTTCTGCGTGCCGGTGTTGGAGGCTGGGCGTACGAATACCGTACCTATCATGCCCATGTGCACGTGCTCGGTCTCCTCAAAGTGACAGTGGTAGAGATAGGTCCCCGGATCATGAGGTCTGTAAAAGTAGGTGAGGTCGCGGGCAATGGGCACACCCACCGACGAGTGCGGCTCGCCGTCAAAGATGGGGATGGCATTGCGAAAGCCGTGAAAGTGCAGCGTGTGGGCATCGATCAGGTCGGGCCGCATATGGAGGCCGAGGTTGGTGAGTTTCAGTGTGAAATCGGTACCCTCATCGATCCAGAAGGTCGGTGCCATGAGCTGAGCTTTCATCTTCTGGGAGGCAATCTGCTCATCAGCCACGCCGGTCAGGTTGCGGAAGCCAAAGATATAGGTCGTCAGTCCGGCCGGATCGGTCGGGGCCATGTTGTCGGGGTGGTAGGGAGGGACCGGCGTCGGCGGAAGATGGATCCAGCCATCGGTTGCTGCAAAGTGCAGGTTGGGCTCAAGGGCCTCGGTGGACGCTTTAACCACCTGTTCCGGGCGCAACAGCGCCTTGGGCAGCACAGTAGCGGCGGCAGCTGCGCCAATCAGGCCACCACCCACCTTCAGAAACTGCCTCCGGCTCAGTCTTTGCGTCGAGTTGTCTTTACTCATTTTGTATCTCCTCGTAACTGATTGGGAGGGGTGAGGAACCAGCGCTTGGGCCGGCTCCTCACCCTGACTTTTCCTACCAGGGCATTGTGCCGCCGCCAAACTCGATCAGGCTGGCCCCATCCGGTGTTATAGAGTCAGGCCACTCG
>JBFFCR010000273.1:0-5665 GCA_041559855.1 Anaerolineae bacterium
CGCAGGTCGTCAAAGGGTACATAGAGGACCTCGAACTGCACATCGGGGCAGATGGCCTGGAATGCGGCGACGACCTCGTTCAGCGACTCGATCTCGTTCTCTTTCCAGGCGTGCCACAGGTTGATCGTGCCGGCCGGACACGCCGGCCCTTGGTCAACCTCTTCCGTGGCTACTGGCTCTCCCTTGTCAGGGGTCGCCTCCGGGGCTGCTTCGGTGGCCTCAGGGGGCGTGGTTGGCTCTGCGGTGGGGCCACAGGCAGTCACGACCAGGCTAAGCACCATCAAAATAGCCAGCAAACTAAACAGTGTTCTTTTCATTTCTCTCCTCCGATTTCTCAATCTATCTATCTTTTTCTAGACTTTAACCTACACCTAAACAGATCCGCTCAGAATTCCCTCAACCGCCTCCCTTCCCGGTCCTGTCAGTAAGGCCGGAAAACGAACCGTGGTTCTTCGATGTCGAGCATGTTGGGTTCAGATAGATCCTCTTGCGCCCAGGCAATCCCAGGCATTCACCAACGTCCTCAATCTGTGCCGCGCCAGCCAGCCAAAACTCGGGTCATTATACCACACTTTCTGAGGCTGGCAATTCTGCCCCAATGCAAAGGCAACCCCTTGCGCGCCGGCAGCTACGGTCGTGCAGCGCCATCGAGTGTGCAAGCCGGGCAAGCCAGAGAGTATTGATCTATGGAACACGGGATTTGACAGCTCTCTGTAGATAGAGTATAATGGGCGAGTTGGCATAGAACATTTGTTCTATATAGTCTCTGCTGCCCAGTCCGCCACTGCTCGCGAACCCGTCTTCATCTCTTGCCACGGTGCCACCAGCCGCCTGCGCGGCCGGTGGGTACGTGAATGGCGACGGGTCTCAAGCTATTGCGGTCTGGCGCACGGATACGGGCCGGCCAGCCTGTAGAGGATCCGGACAGAGATAACCGAGTGGAGGAGGTGTTGCATGGCAGAGGTGTTGTTGAAAAGGATCAGTAGTCAGGATATCAGGATGACCGGTCGGCGCGGGTCTCACGGAACTGAGGAGGTGTGCTGATGCCCTACGGCGACCGTGGGATGGATGTTGGCTCGGGAGGTGGAGGTGGGGGCATCAGGCAGGCTCTGGTGGTGGCAGGACTGGTTTTCGCCATCACGCTTGCTGTGGTTGTGGGAAAGAAGATGAGTGCCGAGGCGATGGCGGTGGTTGTAGGCATCGTGTGTGGCGTGGCGGCAGCGATCCCCACCTCGGTGCTGCTGCTGGTGGCGTTCACGCGCCGGGACCGGCAGCAACGGGATCAGATGGAAGCACGGCCGCAGCAATATGGTTCTCCACCGGTTGTGGTGATTCAGGGGGGGGCGCCCCAGGCACTGCCGGGACCGCAGGCTGGATACTGGCCTGCGGCGGACCCCGGCCCTGCTGTGAACCGCCAGTTCCACGTGGTGGGCGGAGACGACCTGATGGTGGACGACGGGCGGTACTAGAAACGGCAGAGGGGCCTGACAGTCCTGCGGGATCGCTTCGCGCGCAGGATTGTCAGACCCCTCTGCTTTCAGAGTTGCTGGTTACTTGCTCTTGACTTTGATCACCTTGGGCCGCACTTCTTGGGCCTTGGGGATGACCAGGGTCAGTTCTCCATTGCGGAAGGTAGCCTCGGCGTTGTCAGCCTCCACCGGCACGTTTAGTGTGAGCGTCCGGCCAAAGGGCCCGCTGCGCCGCTCCTGAATGTGGTACTCAACATTCTCCAGGGGAGCGCTGGTCTCACCCTTAATCGATAGCCTATCGCCCTCGATCGTGATCTCGACGTCGGTGGGCTCGACACCGGGTACTGAGGCCTTGATGACAAGTTCATCTGCTGTGGAGTAAACATCCAACGGCAGTGCAGCCACGCGCTGACCTTCGCGCCATCCTGCATCCTGTCCTGGCCAGGCCTCGTCCATTAGACGATCCATCGCCTGCTGCATCGTAACCAGATCGGCCACCGGATTCCAACGTGTTCTCCGAATCATAGTTCAAATCCTCCTTGTACCATCTCTTCACTACGGACGGGAGGCCAGATCGGATCCAGCCTCCTGGCACGATCTCTCGCCGAATGCTTACTTGGTCGTGACTTTGATGCTCTTGGGCTTGACCTCTTCCGCCTTGGGGAAGGTCAGGGACAGGACGCCATCGGTGTAGTCGGCTTCGGCCTTGTCCGTTTCCAGGCCGCCAGGCAGGGTCACAGTGCGGCAGCAGGAGCCAAAGCGACGCTCGCGCCGCAAGTAGTTCTCGCGCTTGACCTCAGACTCTTCCTTAGTCTCGGCCCTGATCGTCAGTGTGTCGCCCGTTACAGCGACCTCGATCTCGTCGGCATTCACACCAGGGATCGCGGTCTTGACCACGACACTGTCGTCGGTCTCGTACATGTCCACTGGCAGGCCTCCCGGGGCCCAGGCAGCAAACGGCGCAGGCGCGCGCACCAGGCCTTCCTCAACCAAGCGGTCCATCGCATCGCGCAGTGTCACCATGTCCCGGAACGGTTCCCAACGTACTATGCTTGCCATTTCAGTACCTCCTATGAGCTAACGGTAATTTACATTTCTAGCCATAGTCTAGCAACCAAGTGTTAGAGAAACGTTGGAGCAACGTTAGAGATTCATTAGACCTTGCCCGCGCCGTCGATCTCCCAGACGCTGGTGCAGCGCGGACTCTGGCCCTTGTCGGCATAGGGACAACGTGTTAGAATGAGCGCTGTGGGCCATGGAGATGATGCTTGATGCGTGAGCTGTGCAGTGCTTGGAGGTCAAAGGGATGAAGCCGTCCCCCTTTGTCAAATGGGCCGGCGGCAAGACCCAGCTTCTGTCCCAGTTTGAGTCATTCTTCCCTGTCAACTTTTGCCGTTACATAGAGCCTTTTGTCGGCGGCGGCGCCCTTTTCTTTCACCTGTTCCGTGCAGGGAGACTTGCGGGCAACGAGAGCATGCTGATAGACAACCTGGAGGAGTTGATCAATTGCTATCGCGTGATCCAGATCCGTGTCGAGGACCTCATTTCCGAATTGCAGCGTCACGAGCCACACAAGCACGACAAGGAGTACTTTTATCAGGTGCGTGCCTGGGATCGGGTGCCCGGGTACGCACAACGCGACGAGATCGAACGCGCTGCACGGTTTCTCTTTCTCAACCGCATTTGCTACAATGGACTGTACCGGGTGAACCGGCGGGGCGAGTTCAATGTCCCATTCGGTCGCCACAACAATCCCACTGTCTGTCCAGCTGACAACCTCAGGGCCGTGAGCCGAGCGCTCGAGGGTGCGGTGCTGCTGGCCGGCGATTTCACCCGCTGCCTGGAGGCCGCTGCCGTAGGGGATTTCGTCTACCTGGACCCGCCTTATGATCCCCTCTCGGACACGGCGCACTTTACGAGCTACACCTCGAATGGCTTTGGGGCAGAGGACCAGCGGCGCCTGGCAGATCTCTTTCGCGAGCTGGACAGGCGGGGTTGCCAAGTGATGCTCAGCAACTCCAGCACCGGGTTCATCCGGGAGCTTTACGGAGGGTTCAGACAGGTTGAGGTGCAGGCCATCCGGGCCATCAGCAGCAGGGGCAGCGGGCGCGGCGCCATCCCCGAGTACCTGATCATGAACTACTGATGGCAGCATCGGGACAATGATGCGGCTGGGCTGAGCATATGCAAGACCTCAATGGCCAGCTCTGAAACTTGCCGTCTAGCCATTTCTGTGCGATAATAGGGTAGCCACAGATCGGAGCGACAGGTGTCGGACGAACAGACCCCTCTGAGCGATCGCGAGATGGAGCTCGTGCGGTTGCTAGCCACGGGAGCCACCAACCAGCAGATCGCCCGGGAACTTGTCATCAGCGTCAATACGGTCAAGGTTCACCTCCGGAACATCTACGCCAAGCTCGGCGTTGCATCGCGGACGGAGGCGACCATGTTCGCCGTGCGTCAGGGCTGGGTTGGGGTCGCCACCGCGTACGAGGAGGCGGAAGCGCCAGCGGGGGAATCGGCAGAGTCTCTGCTGTCGGACCTGCCCCGTCCGGAACGGTGGCCTCGCGTTTCGTTGGTCAAGCGAATTGCTCTGGTCGCGGCGAGCCTGCTGGCGGTGATGACGCTGTTCCTGCCGCAGGTGTTGCAGGGAGGCACCAACGGCGTCGAGACCGACCCCATTAGCGGCGTATTCCCCACGGCGCCTGTCAGCTCTACCAGCAGCCGGTGGGATACCCGCGCTCAAATGCCAACACCACGCACCGATCTGGCAATAGCCGCTCACGAGGGGCTTGTCTATGCCATCGGCGGGGTGAGCAGCGACGGGGTGACCGGCAAAATCGAGGTCTACGATCCCGAGGCCGATAGCTGGATGACCCGTCGCTCCAAGCCGACGCCGGTTGGGTTTATCGCTGCCGCTGAGGTAGGCGGCAAGATCTATGTGCCGGGCGGCATCGATGTCGACCGACAGCCCATGGACATACTGGAGGTCTACGATCCGGTCGAGGATAGCTGGCAAACCGGCGCGCCAATGCCCGAACCACTCGGCGCCTACGGTATGGCCCAGTTCGATAGCCAGATCTACCTGTTTGGCGGGCTGAATGGGCAGGGCTACGTGGCCTCTGTCTACCGCTACGATCCAGAGTCCGATCGCTGGGAAACCCTGCATCCCATGGAGGAGGCGCGGGGTTTCCTGGGGGCAGCTTCTCTGAAAGATCGAATCTATGTCGTGGGTGGGTACAACGATGTCACCGAATTCAACACCCTGGATGCCTATGATCCGGTGGCGGACACCTGGACACCCCTGCCACCCATGACCCTGCCCCGGGGCGGTCTGGCAGCGGTCGCCGTCCGGGAGCACCTGTACGTTATCGGCGGTGGCATGGAAGGCTACATTCCCTTTAATGAACGTTACGATCCCCGTCTCGGGGCCTGGAACACGATGGAGACACCGGTCAGCGGGCAATGGCGCGGGCTGGGCGCCGCCTTTGTGAATCCCTATGTCTATGCTATCGGCGGGTGGAAAGCGGAGTTGCTCAGCGTAAACGAGGCCTACCGCGCCCTGTACCAGATCATGGTGCCCTAGCATTGTTGTGTGACCAGATCAAAACGGCCCTGCCACTTGCTCGCAGGGCCGTACTTGATCTCTAGGGTTCTCTATTCTGCATCTGCCAACCGGTCGCCGTACCAGCGCTTGTAATAGTCCATGTACTCACCACTCTTGATCTTGCGCCACCACCACTCATTGTCCACGTACCAGCGGACTGTCCTTTCGATGGCCTGCTCGAAGGTGTGGCTGCTGTTCCAGCCCAGAGCACGTATCTTGTCGACGTTGAGCGAATAGCGCCGGTCGTGTCCGGGCCGGTCGGTCACGTGCCGGATGAGGCTGTGAGGCTTGCCCAGGTGATCCAGGATGGCGTGGGCCAAGACGACATTCTCGGTCTCGACGCCGGAGCCCACGTTGTATACCTCGCCCAACACACCCCGGTGCAGCACCAAGTCAATGCCCTCGCAGTGATCGAGCACATACTGGTAGTCGCGCATCTGGCGTCCGTCGCCATACAAGGGGAGCGGAAGGTCGTCGATCGCGTTGGTGACGAAAAGTGGCACCACCTTCTCCGGGTATTGGTGTGGGCCGATGTTGTTGCTGCCGCGCGTGACCGTCACCGGCACACCAAAGCTAGTATAGTAGGCGA
>JBFFCR010000274.1:0-5658 GCA_041559855.1 Anaerolineae bacterium
ACCAGCCTGCTGATGATAGCTCGCCTGGTCCATCTCCACAGCCAGCGTGTTGTAGTTCTGGTCGCTTCGATAGACGGTTCCGGGCAAAGGGCCCGAGGTGCGGATCGGCACTGTACCATAGTTCTCGATGTAGGTAGTGAACTGCAGCGTCGCGCCCAGCGGCAGGTAGATGTCAGTTCCCTCCACGCTGCGCACAGCCCCACCCCAGTGGATCTCGCCATTAACCACCTCAGCGCGTGGCTTGCCCCCCTGTACAATGGAAAGGGTGCTACTAACGACGACGTGATATCCAGAGAGGTCTCGTGCCTCTGCTACCACAACGTACGTGCCATCAGGCGGCGGATCGGCGCCACGATCGACACCACCATCATAGTCATAGTAGTGATGACCAGCCTCACCGGGCTTGGCTGCACGCTCCTGCTCCTCCAAGGGATAGAGCACATCAGGGCTATCAGGATCATAGAGATAGACCTGCACACTGTCGACATCCTTGTTCAAAAAGTAGGATACTCCCGTACGATCGGCCAGGCCATCCTGATTCGGGGTGAATTCGGGCAGGGTGACTGTGAACTTGCGCAGCTCGGGCACCACGGCGTCCCCCGCGCTCAGAGAGATCTGGCCGTCGACACGGGCTGTCTCCTCGCCCTCGACCGTTGCCTCGATCACCCAGGTATACGCGCCGTCAGGCAGCACCCAACTCTCCACTACCTCCGTGCCATACTCGTTTTCCAGAACCCAGGGCTGGTTGACGGTCCCGCCCCACTGGACGCCATACTCCCCCGCCGACCTCGGCCTCTCATTGCGAAAATAGAACCGCTCACCGCTGTCGTTCTCAAAAAAGATCGAGACGAGCGCGTTGCGCGACAGCTTGTATTCAATGTATGTCACATCATCGATGCCATCGGCATCTGGCGAGATCACGGCAGGCTGGACCGAGATATCGTACAGCAGGGGCCGCAGATGGCAACCGCTTAACGCCAGGCCCACTAGCAACAGTCCCAGAAATGCTACCACGGCTCTCTTTGTCAAGGCAGTATCCCTCGCGCTCGCAATGGCGCTAGTGTACCAAATCGGTCGGTCCTCGTCAAATCAGCCCCGGGGACATACGTGGCGAACAGGCAGGCGTTTCAGGGCGCGGCTACCCGTCTCCAACGTCGACAAGGGGGGTACTGCACCACGGACAGCGGGTCTCGCGGCGGGACACGACAGCATCGCAATGAGGGCAATTGCGGCGCTCCTCCGGTGCAAGCGGCCCACCGGCCAATCTGAGAATCAGTTCAGGGCTAAGCGCTCCTGCCGCTGTCGGGATCTCGCCCTGACCCGCAAGTAGATCCTCAGGGTCAGACCCGGCCGGCCGCCGCTGGCGGCGGCCCAGTATTCCGTCTAGAAAGCCGCTTCTCTCCTCCCGCCGTTGCGGGATCACAGGCTCGCGGGACGGCTGCTCTGGCCCATCGTAAGAGCCGGGAAGCGACACCTCGTCCAGGAATTGCTTCAGTTCATCTTCCCCCTCGGCAACTGGAGCGGCCGATGGCCAGTCATCGCCAGTCCTTACATCTCTGCTCTCGAGAGCAGTGTCCGGCTCCCATGTGGCAGGCTGCGCCGCGCCCAGCGCCTCAAGCCAAAGTGCAGCCTGCCGGTCACCAGGATCTATGCGCAAGATCTCGCGGTAACAGCGGGCTTGCTCCGCAGGGTGAGTAACCAGGATTGCCAGCAGTGCCCAAGCATCTGCATTGTCCGGTTCCACTTCCAGCAATCCCGCAAGCCTGATCCGGGCTTCCTGCCGTTCCCCGCAGTTGATCTGATGTCTGATTGAATCCAGTGCGTTTGTCTGCATGTTCCTTGCTCGCATGTACCGTTGGTTATGTCATATCAAGGTGGCATTGTCCGGCGCCACTGCCCTCTGCCGCGCCAAAATGAGAAAGGGCATGCCGTCGAAAGTTCTCTCGAACCTCTGCACGATCTCGAAGCGAAGCCCCTTCCACACGCAGAGTGCGCGCTCGTTGAATTCAGCCACCGTGACTCGGAATCCAGTGCATTCAATCTCTTTCCCGGCGAAGCGCAGGACCGCGTCCGCAAACGCCCGGCCTAGACCCTGCCCGGTGAGATCGGGACGTACTCCCAGGCCAACGTCCAACGCCGAGAGCCCATAGTCCCCACCAGGCACCCGCGCCTCGAGACCAAAGCAGCAGTAGGCGACCAACGCCCCTCCGTTGTCGGCGATGGCATGATAAGCGTTGGCCGGGTCGACAAAGCAGCTAACCACCTGCTCCTCGTCATCAACGTCGAGGTTGTAGACATCATATGGAGCCTCGTACCGCCAGGTAAAGATGGCCCGCGCGGCCTCCGTGTCCATGGGGGAAAACCGCAGAGGCAAGAGACCATCCAGGGCCCGTGCTGTGCCCACAACTCCTCCCAACAGGCTTGAATCTGAGGGTGACACTACGCCGAGGTCAACCCTCTACCCAGCAAAGCGGCGGATCAGCTCACCGACAAAGCGAATGCCCTCGAAATAGTCCTGCAAATAGATGTTCTCATTTGGCGCGTGCAGGCGCGAGTCAGCATTGCCCACGCCAGCCATGGCAGCCGGCGTCTCGCGCGATAGGGCATAGAGGGGCCCGCTGCCCGGACTGGTCGGATAGATGACCGGCTCCGCGCCATATGTGGCCGCGCATGCAGCAACACAGGCTTGCACAAAGGGGGCATCCAGCGGGCTTCGGGCAGGCATCAGACCGCCTCTGAGTGCAATCTCAACGTCTTCAAAGCCCCGCCGGTCGAGGTGCGCCCGCAGCAACTCCACCACCAGCTTGGGGGTCAGATCGGGCACCAGCCGGAAATCGACCTTTGCCATGGCTGCGTAGGGTAGCACCGTCTTGACACCCTCTTCAATGTACCCCGACTTGACACCACAGATGGTACAGGTCGGTTCGTAGAAATGCTTGACCAGCAGGTCCACGCCGCCCAGCCCCCGCACATAGTCCGAGAACCCAAAGCCTTCGCGCGTGCCGGCTTCATCGAACAGAAGCGCTGCCAGATGCGCCAATTCGGCCTCGGTGGGAGGCCGCACCCTGTCCGTCAGGCCGTCCACCAAGATGTGGTCATCCTCATCCTTCAGAGTGTTGAGCGCCCAGACAAGGCGCCAGGCGGCATTGGGGATGATACCCCCCCAGGCCGAATGAAGATCCCGGATGGCCGTCTTGACACTCAACTCGACGTAGCAGATGCCCTTGACACCGAGTGTGAGCACAGTGCGCCGCGCGACATCCTTGTCCCCCGTCTCCCAGAGGCAGCCGTCGGCCTCAAGCAGGTCGGGATGCCGTGCGGCAAAGGCGTCGAGATGCGGGCTACCCACCTCCTCTTCCCCCTCGATGATGAACTTGATGCGCAGCGGCAGCGGCCCCACCCTGGCCTGATAGGCCTCAATGGCCTGCAGGCGACAGAGAAGGTCACCCTTGTCGTCTGCCACCCCGCGCGCATAGAAGCGGCCGTCGCGAACTTCCGGCTCAAAGGGCGGCGATTCCCACTCGTCGAGGGGATCGGGGGGTTGGACATCGTAGTGATTGTAGACGAGCATCGTCTTCTCACCACTTCCCAGCTCGGCATAGAGAATCGGCGGGCTGCCGTCGATGACAAAGCGTTGTACGTGCGCTCCGAGAGCTATCAGGCGCTGCTCGACGATGTCCGCAGTCTCTTTCAGGCCGATCCCCTGGGCGGCAATGCTAGGCTGTGCACACAGATCGCAAAGCTCTACAAGGAACCGCTCTCGGTTCTCATCCACGTAGCTGAGAAACTCCTCCATGATCCTCCCCATGAGCAAGCAGGTTTGCCAACGCTGTCTTCATCTACATTATAAGGGGTATGGACATTCCCGTCAAGCCCCCCTTTAACAGATTGGCGACTCTCGGCTTGATGGACTCCAGGCCGCAGCCAGCCAACTGCCCGGCCTGGATCGCGCACAACCTGCGATTACCGTCCAGGCCTTCTGACGCCGGAGCAGACGACCCGGCGGGAGCAATTGGCGCACATTCCCGCCCGCGTAGCAGCGTGTGATCTTTTCGCCAGGTGGTGGTATAATGATTTCACGCTGCAAGCAAGCGACAAGCAAGGCGAAGGCCTCGCGGCAGCAGGTCCCTGGAGTGAAGGATGACCCAACGGATCCTCGTGGTTGATGACGACAGAGAGATCGTGCGCCTACTGCGCGGCTATCTGGAGCAGGCTGGCTATCAGGTGCTGGTCGCCTACGATGGCGAAACGGCCCTCCACATCCTCCGTCGCGAGCGACCCAGCCTCGCCGTGCTGGACCTCATGCTGCCGGATCGCGATGGATGGGACATCACCCGCATCGTCCGTGGCGATGCCAACCTGGCCGATCTACCGATCATCATGCTAACGGCGCGAGTTGAGGACCAGGACAAGATCATCGGCCTGGAACTGGGGGCCGACGACTATGTGACCAAGCCGTTCAACCCACGTGAGGTATTGGCCCGTGTTCGGGCGGTGCTCCGCCGCGCTCAGGGAAAGCCTGCGGCACCGCGCATCATCCGCACTGCTGATGTGACCATCGATCTCGATGCCCACATCGTTGAGGTGAATGGGCAATTGGTCAGCCTCACCCCCACGGAATTCAGCCTCCTACAAGCACTGGCGGAGTATCCAGGCCACGCCCTGACCCGCATGGAGTTGATCGAAAAAGGGTTGGGCTACCATTACGATGGGATGGATCGGACGGTGGACAGTCACATCAAGAACCTGCGTCGGAAGCTTTGCAGCGCGGGAGCAAGTTCAGATCTCATCGAGACTGTCTTTGGCGTGGGATACCGTCTGAGGGCTGCCGAATGAACCGGCTATGGGTGCAGTTGACGCTTGCCTTTGCCCTTGTCATCCTGGTGACGGTGACAGCGATTGCCGTGCTTGCTGACCTGACGGCTGGTCAGGCCTTCCGCCAGTACCTCTCCTTCGGCGACATCGCCCGTTTCCAGAACCTGGTCGAGCGCCTCGGAGAATACTACCAGGCCCAGGACAGCTGGGAAGGGGTCGATAGGTTGTTGTCGCAGGTCAGAATCGTGCCCGCCTCCCTGCCCGCGCCGATAATGGACGGCAGGCCTGGCACGCTCGATTGGCTGGACGAGCGAATTCGCTTGGTACTGGCCGACGCCGACGGGCGCGTGGTATATGACAGTGAGGAGGATCGTGCCGGCAAGAGACTGACCCGAGCAGAGCGAGCCGCAGCGCAGGACATCTTGGCCGAGGATCAGATTGTCGGCCATTTGGTGGTCTCGCGTCCTGTGCAGTCCGCCATCCTGGGACCCCTGGAGCGGGCGTTTGTAGCGCGCCTGCGCCGGCTGCTTGTCTTCGGCGGACTGCTTGCCGGTGCGTTGGGCCTGCTACTGGGCTTGACCTTCAGTCGAAATCTGACGGCGCCGCTACAGCGCCTGGCAACCGCGGCCCGGGCAGTGGCTCGTCGCGATTTCAGCCAGCGGGTGCGTGTGGAGGGCAGCGACGAAATGGCTGAAGTGGCCCGGTCCTTCAACGAGATGACGGCCACCCTCGAAAAGTCAGAACAGCAACGGCGCAGTCTCGTCGCCGACGTGGCCCACGAGCTGCGCACGCCCCTCAGCGTCGTGCAGGGTAACCTCCGGGCCATTCTCGATGACGTCTACC
>JBFFCR010000275.1:0-5657 GCA_041559855.1 Anaerolineae bacterium
AAATAGAGTTCAGTCACGCCTCCATGGTACGTGTCAGGGCAGGCATCGCACCCCATGGAGAGTAGCTCCGAGACAAACGTCACCTGGCTACCTTCCTCGGCCACGAGTACGATTGGCGGAAGCACCGCCAGCTGGGGCATCTCCTGCCACAACACCGAGACAAGGGGCAGCTCAACGGTTACATTCTTGGGCACGTACAGGAACGTGCCGCCGCTCCAGAAGGCCGCGTGCAGGGCCGTGTACCTGTCAGTCGCGGATGGCACGGCCTCTCCCCTGAAATACTTGGCTGCCAGGTCTGGATGCTCTCGTACGGCTGAATGCATGTCGGTCCAGATCACACCCTGCTCACGCAGCTGGTCGGCCAGGTCGAGATATACGCGCGCCGAATCGCGCTGCAGGAGCAAGCCCGCCCGCGTGCCATACGTGTCCAGCGCCTGGTGCAGTTTGGGCGGGAGCGCTTGCAGCCCATCCGCCGGTGCTTGTGGCGGCGCATAAGGAATGAGTTCCTCCCACTTGAGCTTGCTGATGCTGGTTCGCCGCCAGGATGGAGGTTCCAACTCGTTGTATTGAGCCCAGCCTTCGCGGCGCTTCTCCAACGCCCACTCGGGCTCGCGCCATCCAGCGGACAGGGTCTCGAGTGTATCGCGACCAAAGCCCCGCTGAGGCAATCGCACCCTGGTCTCCGGTTCATAGGTCATTGTCGTGTTCACCGTTTCAACCCCTTCTCGCACTTAGCCCACAGACCCTTCCATCTCCAATTGGATCAGCCGGTTCATCTCTACCGCATACTCCATGGGCAGCTCCTTGACGATCGGCTCGATGAAGCCATTGACGATCATCATCATGGCTTGCTCCTCAGAGATGCCGCGGCTTTGCAGATAGAATAGCTGCTCGTCACTCACCTTGCTGACTGTGGCCTCGTGACTGATGGCTGCATCCTGCTCGTCGATCTCCATCACCGGGTAGGTGTCGGAGCGCGAGTGGTCGTCCAGGATCAGCGCATCGCAGACGACATTGCTCTTGGCCCCGTGGGCTCCTTCATGGACCTTGACCAAGCCCCTGTAGCTGGCCCGACCGCCGCTCTTGCTGATCGATTTCGAGGTGATGGTCGACGTCGTGTGTGGCGCGCCATGAATCGCCTTTGCGCCCGCATCCTGGTGCTGTCCTTCGTTGGCAAATGCTATGGACAGGACCTCTGCCTTGGCGCCCTTGCCCATCATATACACCGCGGGATACTTCATTGTGAGCTTGGAGCCCAGATTGCCATCTACCCACTCCATGGTCGCATCTTCGTGGGCTACGGCCCGCTGCGTCACCAGGTTGTACACATTATGGCTCCAGTTCTGAATGGTCGTGTAGCGCACTCGCGCCCCGCGCCGCACAATGATCTCAATGACGCCCGAGTGAAACGAATCGGTGCTGTAGGTCGGCGCCGTGCATCCCTCGACATAGTGCACCTGTGAGCCTTCATCGGCGATGATCAGCGTGCGCTCAAACTGTCCCATGTTCTGCGCATTGATGCGAAAGTAGGCCTGCAATGGGATCTCAACTTTGACACCCGGCGGGATGTACACAAAGCTGCCGCCACTCCACACGGCTGTGTTGAGGGCAGCGTATTTGTTGTCCGCAGCAGGCACCACCGTCCCAAAGTGCTCCCGGTAGATCTCTTCGTACTCCCGCAACCCGGTGTCGCTGTCTACGAATATGACGCCCTGCTTCTCCCACTCCTCCTTCAGGCTGTGATACACAGCCTCCGATTCGTACTGAGCGCCCGCTCCTGCCAGGAACTTGCGCTCTGCCTCAGGGATGCCCAGCCGATCAAAGGTGCGCTTGATGTCATCAGGCACCTCGTCCCACGTGCGCCCTTGCTGTTCGACCGGCTTGATATAGTAGTAGATATTATCATAGTCCAGCCGCGAGAGATCCCCACCCCATGTAGGCACCGGTTTGGCGTAAAAGATGTCCAGAGACTTGTGGCGCAGTGCCCGCATCCAGTCTGGTTCGCCTTTCATCCACGAGATCTCGTCCACGATCTCGTGGTCCAATCCCTTGCGGCTCTTGAAGACATAGTTCTCCCTGTCGCGAAAGCCGTACTTGTATTGCCCCAAGTCCACGCCTAGCACGGCATGATCAGACATGGTCCCTTCCTTTCTGCAGCAGTGCTGAGCACCCCGCAGTCGCCATCGGCCATCATTGCGCCAGCGACTCTTTCACCCAGTCGTAGCCCCGCTCCTCCAACTCGAGCGCAAGCTCTGGCCCACTCGACATCACGATGCGCCCGCCAACCAGGATGTGCACGTGCTCGGGCTTGATGTAGTTGAGAATCCGCTGATAGTGCGTGATCACCAGCACGCCCAGATCAGGGCTCATCAGCTGGTTGACACCCTCCGACACGATGCGCAGCGCATCAATGTCCAGCCCCGAGTCTGTCTCGTCGAGGACGGCAATTTGCGGCTGGAGCATGGCCATCTGCAGGATCTCCATGCGCTTCTTCTCGCCCCCTGAGAATCCCTCATTCAGGTAGCGGCTGGCAAAGCTGGGATCCATCTGCAGCATGGCCATCTTTTCCTTCAGCAGCTTGCGAAAGTCCCGCATCGAGATACTCCGCTGCTGCCCGTTGCCGTTGCCAGCCGGATCCTTCTGCTCGTAGCGAGCATTGATCGCCGTCCGCAAAAAGCTGGCAACACTCACGCCCGGAATCGAACTGGGATACTGGAAAGCCAAGAACAGCCCTAACCTCGAGCGCTCGTCGGCAGACAGCCCCACGACATCCTTGCCCCGGAACCACATCTCACCCTCTGTGACTTTGTAGGCCGGATGCCCCGTCAAGGTATTGGCCAACGTGCTCTTGCCCGAACCGTTGGGCCCCATGATAGCGTGGACCTCTCCTCTATTCATCTCAAAGTTCAGACCCCTTAGGATCTCTTGTCCCTCAACGCTTACATGCAAGTTCTTTATTGCCAGGTCAGCTCCCATATGAAAGAACACTCCCTCCTCTAGTGATTGCAGAGCACTCGATGATCATTTGCGTTCGACAATCGAGAACTGGCATGCTCGATGCCCATCGAGCACGCACTCGGTCAGTTGCACCCCTGAGCCCAGCAGATGAGCAATCACCTGCCGCTCCATGTCGCACACCGCGCGGTTGCCCACAGCCGCATTGCGGTACGGGCAGCCATACTCGCGAAACAGGTAGCCTTCACCTGTCTCCTGGATCTCCACCGCCAGACCTCGTTGCTCCAGTAGCTCTGCCAGAGCCCGCACACGCTCAGGCAAACCCCGTTCCGGGATCTGGTCGCGGTACTTGTCCGCCAGGCGTGTGCCCACCCGGCGCAGTAAGGTCCGCAGAGCATCGGGCCCCTGCGTCTCGGACACCTCCTCAAGAAGCATCCGTGTAAGGTCGCCAGACTCCCGGTACAGCATGTCGTGAGCCTCTGGCGTCAGCGAGTACACATAGTAGGGACGTCCGACGCCCTCACGCACCTTATCTGTGCGAATGGCGCCACCGGCCCGTAGCTGGGCCAGGTGCATGCGCACAGCCGATGCAGTCACTCCCAGATCGGCAGCGACGTCTTTGATGCTGGCCTTGCCGCGCACCTGAATAGCCCTGAGCACACGCCCAGCCGACGAATCTGCAAACTGTCCCGAAACCGCCATCGACCGCTGCAATTCTCCCTTCCGTTCCACCAGCTCTTTCCAGTGGAGCAGTATACCACAGACCAGCAGTTTTGTCAATTAATTCTGCGTTAATTATCTAAAAGTTTCTACCGCTGGAGCTGTCTTCCCCGGGTCCTTTTGCGTTTTCCCTACAGCAATGGTATAATCCCCGCGCCTGCCCCGCTCAGGCCGGCATTCGGAGCAGCATCCTGGATGAGGCGCGGGACAGCTGACGAGGTACGGCAGGTGAATCTCCCAATGACCACCAGAGGTTGAAGCGATGACCATGACTCAGCGCGTTGCCAGGCTTAGAAGGCAGAGCCTCGAAGCCCAGCCTTCCATCTCAGCGGAGCGCGCAGTGCTGCTGACCCAGTTCTACCAGCAAGACACCGAACTGGTCTCCGCGCCCGTTCGCCGGGCAAGGGCATTCCAGTACCTTCTGGAGCACAAGGCGATCTACATTGGCGAAGGCGAGCTGATTGTCGGTGAGAAAGGTCCAGCACCCAAGGCCACGCCTACCTATCCAGAGCTGTGTTGCCATAGTCTCGCCGATCTAGATATCCTGAACAGCCGCGAAAAGATCCCGTTCGCCGTGCTCCCGGAAACGCGAGCCGTCTACCAGCAAACCATGATCCCCTTCTGGCAGGGCCGCTCCATGCGCGACCTGATCTTCAGGCAAATGACGGACGAATGGAAGGCCGCCTACAATGCCGGCATCTTTACCGAGTTCATGGAGCAGCGCTCCCCAGGTCACACCGTGCTGGACGACAAGATCTACAGCACGGGCATGGTTGGCTTCAAGAGTAAGATAGCGGCAAGCCTGGATGGACTGGACTACCTGGCAGATCCTGACGCGTACGCCAAGCAAGAGGAACTCAAGGCCATGGAGATCTGCGCTGATGCGCTGGTCCATTTCGCGCAGCGCCATGCCCGGGAGGCGCGGGACCAGGCCATAGCCGAAGCCGACCCTGAGCGGCAGGCAGAGCTGGAGCGGATTGCCCAGGTATGCTCCCGTGTCCCGGCTCATGCTCCGCGCGATTTCTGGGAGGCGCTACAGTACTACTGGTTTGTGCATCTCGGCGTCACCATCGAACTCAACCCCTGGGACGCTTTCTGTCCCGGCCGTCTCGACCAGCACCTCCTGCCCTTCTACAGGGAGGGCCTCCGATCCGGCACACTGACACGGGAATCGGCTGAGGAGCTGCTGCAGTGCTTCTGGATCAAGTTCAACAACCAGCCTGCCCCACCCAAGGTCGGCGTCACCGCTGCGGAAAGCAGCACCTACACCGACTTTGCCCAGATCAACCTCGGGGGCGTCAGGGAAGACGGCTCCGATGCAGTCAACGAGGTGACCTACCTGCTGCTGGACGTTATTGAGGAGATGCGCCTGCTCCAGCCCAGCTCGTCCGTCCAGGTGAGCAAGAAGAACCCGGACCGCTTTGTCAAGCGCGCCGCGCGCATCATCCGTACCGGCTTTGGACAGCCCTCCGTCTTTAACTCCGACCTGATCGTTCAGGAGTTGGTTCGCATGGGCAAGACGGTCACCGACGCACGCAAGGGAGGATCGAGTGGCTGCGTCGAGGTGGGCGCCTTTGGAAAGGAGAACTATAACTTAACGGGCTACTTTAACATGCCCAAGGTCCTCGAACTTGCCCTGAACAACGGTCTGGACCCTCGGACCGGGCAGCGGATCGGGCTAGAGACGGGAAATGCCATCGAGTTCGCGACATTCGACGAATTGTTTGCAGCCTTTCTCTCCCAACTCCGACACTTTGTGGAGATCAAGGTACGCGGTAACAACGTGATCGAGCAGCTGTACGCCACCCACATGCCCGTGCCATTTCTCTCCCTGCTCATCGACGACTGCATCTCGACAGGTGGCGACTACCACGATGGAGGTGCGCGCTACAACACCACCTACATTCAGGGCGTTGGCCTCGGAACTATGGCCGACGCACTGGCAGCCATCAAGTACTGGGTCTTTGATCTCCAGACGGTGA
>JBFFCR010000276.1:0-5655 GCA_041559855.1 Anaerolineae bacterium
ATGGGTCGAGGTGAGACTGATCACCAATGTGGCCAGCGAGGCGCCGGCAATAAGCGAGACCAACTCGGTGGCCTGGATGAGGGCGTTGGCCGTTAGCAGGTGTTCCTCGGGCACCATGTTGGGAACCGAGGCGTTACGCGCAGGGATAAACATGGCACCCAGCGCCATGATGGCAAAGGCTGCCAAGTAGAGAATGTAAAGCTGCCCCGACGTTTGCACGACAAGCGGTATCAAGACGAGGCCACAGCGAAGCAGGTCAGTGGCAATCATCACCGACTTGCGACTGAAGCGATCGATGAACACGCCGCTAACCAACGCAAACATCTGAGGTAGCGTCATGGCTGCGGCAATGACCACGACAGCCAAACCCGTCTTCTCAGCCAGTTCGTTGATCAATACCAAAGCAGCGACGACGGCAAAGTTGTCACCTACTTTGGAGATGAGCTGGCTCAACCACAGAGCCAGGAAATCACGATTCTTCAAGACCGTCAGCATGCCGGCCTTGCCATTATTCATACCGAATCCTTTGTGCGAGCGTAGCGAACGCGGTCAATTATAGCCTCAATTGGATCTATTGGCAAACAGGACGCTACGGCGCGCGCGTCGCTGATCGATGAGCAATCCCACAGTACAGACGACCAGTATGGTAAGAGTCATGATAGCCGGCATCACAGACAGCCGGTAGGTCAACTCGACCCGGTGATGCCCGGGCTGTACCTCGATCCCCTGGAGCAGATAGTCCGTCCGGTAGATCGGCACCGCTTCGCCGTCCACCGTGGCCCGCCATCCGGGATAGAAAGGCTGGCTGATCACGAGCAAACCCTTCTTGTCCGGTGTCACATCCAGGACGAGCCGCCCGGGGCTCTGCTCGCTCACCTGCGCAGGGCTGCGCGGGCCAGATCCCTGCGGGAGGGCGGCAGGTGCCGCATCCTCTGCCAGGATCGCCGTCTCCATCGGGTGGAAGGCGTCCGAATTCAGGACCGTGAACGCTTCTTCATCCGAAGCTGCCTTGGCATCATATGCTACCCAGGCACGGGGCAGCGGGTCTCCGACGCGATACACCTTGCTGCCTGCCTCTTCATAGACCCGCTCTAGCCCTGGCCCGTCAAGGTCACGGTCGCTGACGACATAGGCAACATTGAGCATCTGCCAGCGGCGCCAGCTCCCCACCTCTTCCTCGAACTGCGCAAAAGCAGCCAGGCGCAGCGGTGTGTTGCCCGTGATGTCTTCCAGCCCATAGACGATACCGGCGCTTGCCCCCCCCGGCAGCATGCCCGCGCTTGAGATGCGGAAGGTGCCCGGCTGTTCTTGCAGGAAAGCAACCAAGCCGGTCTCGGGGAACGGGTCGTCCGAGTCCGGCTCGCCCAGGTTGAATCTCCAGTTGACGGTGAACAGGTTCAACCAGACAAGCCCCAGGGTCAGCCCCACGAGCCAGGCCCGCCGCGGCTTGCCTGCGACACGCAGGGCAAAGAGCGCGGACCCTCCCGCCAGGATCAGCAGAAGCAGAACATGATGGCGCAGGAGGCCCTCGAACTGGTTGGCCTCGACGCCTCGCTGCAGGCCCTGCAGATAGCCATAGTACCACACAGCCGTCAGTGCCAAGAAGACCAACCCCACCCAGCCCAATCGCCGCACAAAGGTACGAAACTTCCCGCGAACCGTCGATGCCAGAGGTTGCACCAACACCAGCGCGCCGTACCCAGCGAGGACGCTCATGGCCAAACTGAACAGGACTATGATCCGCTCCTGATTGCGGACTGCACTGAACCCAGGCGCAAACAGATAGGCCACGCCATACAGAAAGGTATGGCGTCCAAAGGACAGCAGCAGCGCCAGTCCAGCGAGGACAATCCAAAAGACCACCTCGCGCCGCGCGCGCTTCACAAACAGGGCCGCGGCTGCCAGGATCGGGGCCAGGATGCCGACATATTGGGGCGACCCGCCGAAATAACCGGGGTAGAGAAGACTCACCATCTCTGCCAACGGAAAACCCCACGACACAGCGTCATAGTCCAACCCGGAACGTGTGGAATGGGCAATGAACTGCAACGCCGGCGCCAACTGGACAGCAGCCAGCGCTGCCCCCACCAGGAGGGGGACGAACGCGAACCCCGCGATTCGCAGCACACGATCCACGGAACCAGAGGTGCCGGGTGCAGCGCCCCACGGCCAGCTCGCAAAGATGCCGTAGGCCAGTGTGGCATAGACAACGTACATGCTCGTTTGGGGATGTCCCGCCAACAGGGCACAAGCCAGCGCCATGCCAGCCAGCACGAGCTGCGAGAGAGGCCGCGCGTGGCCGCGCGCGCGGTCCACAAAGAGCAGCACCAGCGGCAGCCAGACGGCCGTCTCGAGGATTGTCAACTGCTGCACCGGAAAGGATGTTAGATATCCGCCGTAGGTAAAGGTGAGCGCAGCGACAGCCCCGGCAAAGCGAGCCGCTGCTACCCTCGCTCCGGCCCGGCGCGCCAGGTGCCGGACCAACAGGTAGGTGAACAGGCTCGCCAGCGAAAAGTGGAGCACGACCTGAGCCTGAAGCAACCCAATGCTGAAGGGCAGGCCCAGGAGCGCCAGTGCCAGGTTTGGCAGCAGGTTCAGAGGATAGAAGGTGCCTGTCTGGATATCGGCGACGCCCGGCTGTCCGGCGTTCAGGTAGGGATCCCAGGCCGGGAGCCGGCCCTGCGCGAGCTCTTGCGCTGCAAAGAACTGGAGGGGGTAGTACTGGCTGGTGAAATCGCCCTCGGGGATGGCAGCGCGGTCCGCGGGATCTGGTGCCCAGAGCCGCCACCAGAACAGGAGCGGCAGCAGCACCAGCACGCAGACGACGGCAGCCTCGGTCAGCCAGGCGCGGCGGCGTTGATGGCTCACGAGCTCACGCCCCTACGCCCGAGACCTGCCACTGCGCGCATAGGGCTTGCGCTGCTGGCGCCGCTGCGGTGAGCCTCGATAGCTCGGGGCGATTATGCCAAAGACCGTACAACGCCCGACATCGGCCATGCGGGTCCGCAGCCGGGGGTCTACCTCGTCGATCGTCTGCGTCATGGTGATGATGGTGGGCAGGCGAGCGATGTAGCGATAGTTGAAGAGCTGGTACAGCTTTTCCTGTGCCCACGGGCTGGCGCTCTCAGTACCCAGATCGTCCAGCACCAGTAGCGGCGCCCTCCGCACCTCCTCAAAGCGCTGGTCAAAGCGCACCTGGCTGTTGGGGCTAAAGGTGGCCCGCAGATGGTCCAGTAGCTCGGGGACAACAACGAACAGAGCCGGCTCTCCTGTTGCGGAGCGTTGGTTGGCGATGGCTGCTGCCAAATGGGTCTTGCCACATCCATAGACGCCCTGCAACACCAGCCAGTCGCCGGGCTCCTCGGCGAACTGACGGCAGATCTCAAACGCTCGTCTCAGGTTCTCCCGCTCTTCACCTTTGAGCTCATCCTCCCGCAAGCTAAAGCTTTCAAAGGTCATGTCCCCTAGCAACGACAGGCTCGACAGATCAGAGTGGTCGCGAGCCATGCCGCTTTGGCGAAAGTCTGGAGCCAGGATGGTGAGGATGGTCGCCAAATCAGGGTCTACCATGCGCGAGCGGATGCGCAGATCGATCTCCTCCAGGCGGTGATTGGATGTGACCACAGTGGGCAGGCGCGCGGTATAGCGATAGTTGAGGATCTGGAAAAGCTTTTCCTGAGCCCAGGCGGTGCTGCTCTGTGTGCCCAGATCGTCCAGGATCAGCAGCGGTGCGTTGCGGACCTGGTCAAACCGCTCGTCATAGGTCGCCGGGCTGTTGGGCGCAAAGGTAGCCCGCAGGTAGTCCAGCAGGTCGGGGACGACAACAAACAGCACTGGCTGCCCGCGCTCGATGGCACGGTTCGCAACAGCCGCCGCCAGGTGCGTCTTTCCACACCCATACCCCCCGAACAAGACAAGCCAACCCTGAGGATCCTCGGCGTACCGCTGGGCCAGATCATACGCGAGCCGGAGATTGGCAGCCCTGTCCGGCGTGAGTCCATAGCCCTCAGGCACAAAGCTGGCAAAGGTCAGGCGCTTCAGGTGATCCAGGTTGCTCAGGGCGCGCAGGTGTTCCATACGCCGCCGCTCGATCTCGGCCAGCTTGCAGTTGCATGGGAAAAGCTTGCCAAAGTCAGGGTGATCGGTCGGCAGGTCCCGCGCGACGTAGCCAAGACCGCCACACAGCGGGCATGCATCGCCCGCCTGGTTGCTAGTGCTCGATGATGTCGGCATATCTGCCCTCGATATACTTGCGGCGGTCCCCTTCATCACCTCGTCGAGACGCTTCATCCGCTTTCCCCTCAGCCGCCCAGCGCTCCAGAATGCGCTGGATATACCGCCAACTCCGCTTGTTTAGCTCCACGGCCTCGCGAAAGGCATCCTCTATCCACGTGTCCGGGTAGGTGTCCTGTGCCTCCCCTAGCTCGTCAGCCAGCAGGGGGGTGAGCGGGCCGATATTCTGCTCGTATAGGACGAATATGTTGGGGCGCTGGGCTTGCGCGCGAACCAGCTCGCCCGAGCCTGTTGGCGCCCACCTGCCAGCCAGCAGGTCGTCGAGCGCCTGCCGTCCCTTTTCGCTGTTGAAAAAGTACCAATCGCTGAGATCGTCGCCCTGACCGGTGGTGGCGTGCAGCAGGGTACGCCTGGCGACTGCGCGCTCCAGGGCATCCCGCAGGGCTTCCCCGGCAGAGATCGCGGGTGTTGCCAGCCCGGCCAGCAGGCGCTGATCACTCGCCAATTGCCCGCCACTCACGCACGGACGCTGTCCTTTCTGCTTGCTCATCAGGAAAAAGATGTACAGTGTCACCTTGAGCTCGGCCAGGTGATCGATCTCGCGCAACAGCTCGCTGAAGAACAGGTCAGGGACGGGCGTATACGGTTGGTTCCCATCCGGGAATCCTAGAAAGCCCTTCATCTACCGCCGATCCTCCTTGGCAAACCCATCGAAAGTGTCTTCGTCCAAGCCAAGCGCCTTTTCGACCGCGCTTTGTGGGTGATAGGCCAGCCGCCCCAGTTCCTCCCGGGAAAGCCACCGAGGGGTCTTGTCTCCGTAACGATGCTCTGGTTCCGGCCGCAGCTCTCCGCCCTCGACCGTGCCGCGGAGCGTGATCGTGATGCTGCGATACTCTCTCTCTGGCAGTATCACCTCGCTCAGATCAAGCAGATGGCAGTCCTGAACATGCAGGCCCGTCTCCTCCTCGAATTCCCGTTTTGCGGCCTCCTCCAGGCTCTCCCCCGGCTCAAGCCGGCCCCCGGGAATGCACCACTGCACCGGTCCGGCATCGGTGTCATAGTGAGGCACGAGCAGGATCCTGGCATCCTGGACAACTGCCACGCCCACCCGGATCCGGATGGGCGCCCGGCTCACGCCCGAGCCCCTACCCATCCCGCAATCCCGTGATCTGCACCATCATCGGCAGGCCAGGCACCTGCTGCTCCACGTAGCGGGCATGGTAGGCGCCGCCATCGGCCCAGGCATAGACAGCTCCCTGCTCCAGCCAGTGCTCGATCTCGCCCGGCAACACCCAACGCGCGCCATACCAACCATTCTCTCCCCCCGCAACGTAGAGAATTGCCTCCAGGTCATCATAGAACGGCTCGGAATCGACCAGCACAAAGTCGGGTCCAGCCACCTCTGTGAAAGCCTGGGCCATG
>JBFFCR010000277.1:0-5619 GCA_041559855.1 Anaerolineae bacterium
GCTACTTTTCGTAGGCTAGTTTATAGATCTCCAGCGTCTCTCGAGCAGCCCGTTCCCAGGAGAAACGCTGTGCCTGGCGCAGTCCCTTGGCCTGTATCTCCTCGCGCAGAGCACTGTCGTTGAGCAGGCGCCACATGGCGACGGTCAGCTCGTCCACGTCGTGGGGATCGATCAGCAGTCCTGCGTCGCCGACAACCTCGGGCAGAGAGGCCACGTTGGACACAATCGGCGGCAATCCACAGGCCATCGCCTCCAGCGGGGGAAGGCCAAAGCCCTCGTAGAAGGCAGGGTGGGCCAGCATCTCGGCCGCGTTGTACAGATACAGCAGGTCCTCGCTGGAGACTCGACCGACAAAGTGAACACGGCCATCCAGATCGAGCTCTTCAACCACGGCAAAGGCATCCTCGAAAAGCCAGCCCCGGCCCCCGGCGAGCACCAGGCGAATGTCTTCCTTGTAGCATTCGCAGAGCTGCCACAGCGCTCGCATGAGGGTGGGTACATTCTTGCGCGGTTCGATGGTACTGACAAAGAGGATGAACGGCCCGTCCACGCCATGGCGGTTGCGGACCTCTTCACGCGCGGTATCCCGGTCCACCGGGCGGAAGATCGGGTTGGCGGCCTCGTACACGACGGTGATCTTGTCCTCGGGTACGCCCAGGTGTTGCATGGTGTCGCGCTTGGTGCTCTCCGACACGGCGATGATGTGGTCGGTCCAGCGCACGGCCTCGTCGATGTGCCCGTAGTAGCGGGCGCTCTCCTTGGTCAAAAAGTGCGGGTAGAGCAGAAAGGCCAGATCGTGGACCGTGATCACCGACTTGCAGCTGGGCCGGTGCGGTGGGATAAAGTCGGGGCTGTGCAAGACATCCAGGCCGAGGCGCATCAGCTCGACATTGAGCGCATAGCGCTCCAGCCGGTGATGGCTCGGCGTCCACAGAGAAACCCGGCGGAAATTGGGATGCTCCAGAATCGTGGTGTTGTCTTTGCGGCTTTGCAGAAGAACATATTCATTGGCCCCGTCCACCTTCGCCAGGCCGTCTACCAGGTGAAGGATGTACTGGCCGATTCCTGCCTGGCTGTAGTACACCAGGCGGGCATCAATCCCAACGCGCATAGCTACTCCGAGTTATGCAATAAAAAACGCCCCCCATTTGCAGAAACCTGTAGTTGGAGGGCGCCTCTGACCCATGTCCGCGGACTATCTTACCATCTTTACCCGGGAGCGTCAAGTTTGAAACCGCTCAGCAATTGCTGCTCTGCGACCGGCACGCCCTCTAACCGAAGCATCCTGCGCTTCATAGCCATCCCGCCTCCAAATCCGGTCAGACTGCCGTCACTGCCCACCACCCGGTGACAGGGCACAAGGATAGGCCAGGGATTCCGCGCCATCGTCTGGCCCACCGCGCGCGCCGCATCCGCCGAGCCCGCCATACGGGCCAGCTGGCCGTAGGTGCGCGTCTCCCCGCGCGGGATCTCCCGGGTGAGGAGCCACACCCGGCGCTGAAAGTCGGTGCCAACGGCCGGATTCAGGGGCTCGTCGAACGTGACTGGCTCGCCCTCGAAATAGCGTCGCAGCTTGTCCAGCAGGGCCGGCACATCCAGACCCTTGGGCGGCTCAGGCAGCGGGCCGCTGGATTCGGGCAACCGGCCGAGCGCCTCCGGTTCGGTCGCGCTTGGGAGGGTGATCGCCTCCAATCCCAGTTCTGACCAGGCAACGCCCACCCAACCAAAGGCAGTTTGGCAGGTGGCGATGCCGACGGCACGGCCAGTGTTTCGCTTCATCCAGCCCTCCTTGTTTCGCTGCGTCCATTATAGCCCATGTGGAGGGACTGTCAACACCTCGCGCACGGGGGGACTGGGGAGATTCGGGCGAGATCCCCTGCGAATAGCTTCCTGTTCGCCCGGCGTGGGCTACACAGCCCGCGCTGGGCTGTGGCCGAACGCAAGCGAGCATTCTTGGGGGATAAGGCGTCGAACTGATCAGGCGGACCGTACCTCAAAGAAGAACCTGCGCTGGAACCGGCGTAGCAGCCGCAGCACAGGGACCGCAAAGAGGAGAAGCAAGGTAAAGTTGCCGGCTGCCCTCAGCAGGTCCCACCAGAAGGAGGTGAGCGCATAGAACATGGCGTAGCGCTTGAGCGCGCTGACCAGATCGAGCCCGGCCTCCCAGTAGATCTCGGATTGTCCGGCGGAGAACACATAGGGCCAGAACCAGAGGTTCATCAACACCCCAAAGGCGAATCCCAGAGCCAGGCCCCACACGGCCAACATGATCGCTTCTGCGCGCGGGTGCCGCTCCATCCTGGGCAGGCAGCCGGACAGCAGGCCAACCCACCCGGCGGAGAACATCTGGTACGGCAACCAGGGTCCCACGCCGAAACCGAGAAACGCCGACACAGTCAGCGAAAAGACGCCAAGCAGAAAGCCAAAGGTGGGGCCATAGGCATAGCCACACACGATGGGCAGCAGGAAGATGAGCGTAAAACCCGCCGGACCCGGCACGCCGCGCAGCACTGCGTTGGCAGCGGTCAGTATGCCCAAGACGGCAATGAGCTTGGCGTTCAGCCGCCCACTTGCCAGGCTGCTCAGCACAGCGCCCAGGCAGAGCACCACCAGGGCAACGAACAGCAGGGGCGCATCCTCGGCGTGGGCCATCGCGCTGGACTGCTCTGCGCTCTGCCGCAGGAGAAACGGGTAAAAGAAGGCACCCAGGCCAATGAGGCTGGCGCTGACCAGGATGGCCGCGTTCAGGGCGCGTTGCAAGGATAGACGGCCTGGCGCCCCCACACTGCGTACGGTCATGCTAGTTCGCACCCATTGCGTACGATGCCAGGGCATCCTCCACGGTGAGCACGGCAGGATCGCGGAAGAGCTTGTTGATCTGGGAGGCAAACACCAGCGACTCGCTCATGACCTGGCGTGCAGGGCCATCGACCACGATCTGGCCGTCGCCTAGGAGGATCACCCGGTCGGCGCAGGTGGCCACCAGTTCCACGTCGTGCGTGGCCATGATGATCGTCCGTCCCCGCGCCTTTTCGCGCTGCAAGAAGGTCACCAGCGCGTCCTTTTGCTGGTAGTCCAGCCCTCGCGTGGGCTCGTCAAGCAAGAGCACCTGGGGTCCGGCCACCAGGATCGAGGCCAGGGCGACCCGCTGGCGCTCGCCCACGCTCAGATCTCGGGGATAGTGACCGGCATAGTCCGTCAGACCCAGCGTAGCCAGCAGCGCGTCGTACCCCCCGAGGGGCAGGCCATGGCTGCGCTGCGTAAAGTCGAGCTCCTGGCTCACCGTATCGTTGAACAGTAAAGCGTTGGGATTTTGGGGCACATAGCCCACGTACTTGATAATCTCCTCGACAGGGGCTTTGCGCGTATCCATCGCGCTTCCCGGCGCCGGAGCCATGATCTGCACCTGACCCTGATCGGGCCTGAGCAGCCCCACCAACTGCTTGAGCAGCGTGGTCTTGCCAGCCCCATTGCGTCCCATCAGCGCCACAAACTCCCCCTGGCGGACGTCCAGAGAGAGATCCTGCAATGCCGGGTGGCCGTTGTAGGAGAAACCGAGCCCTCTTACCGAGATCGACACCGGAGCTTGCGGGTCACTGCCCTGCAAAGACGAGGCGCCTTCCCCGGGCGTTTCCCCTTGCGCGCGACGCGCTGCGGTCTCGCGGGCAAAGCGCCGCCCCTCCTTGATGGTGAGCGGGAGGGGCGACCAGCCCAGAGCCTTGGCCAGTGTGATGAGCGGAGGCGTGAGCTCCACCCGGCTCAGAACCTGGCGCGGTCTGTCCAGAATGGGCTCTGCCCCACTGCCGGGCAGGTAGAGAATCCGGTCCACATACTGCACCACCCGCTCCAGCCGGTGCTCGGAGAGAATAATGGTCAGGCCCAGGTCCTGGTTGAGCTTCACCAGCGTGTCCAGCACCTCTTCGGCGGCCTGGGGATCGAGCTGGGATGTGGGCTCGTCCAGGACCAGCACGCGGGGCTGGAGGGTCATCACGGCGGCAATGGCCACCCGCTGGCGCTCGCCGCCCGACAGCGTGCTCACCGAGCGCTGGCGCAGATGGGCGATGTTGATCTGGTCGAGCGCCTCCTCAACTCGCTTGCGCATGACGATGGGAGGCAGGCCCTGATTCTCCAGGGCAAAAGCCAGTTCATCCTCGACCCGGTCCACCACAAACTGAGCTTCGGGGTCCTGGAGGACAAAGCCAACCATGTCGGCCATGCCCCGCGGACCCAGGGCCACCGGATCGCGCCCGTCCACGCGTAACTGCCCGGAGATGGTCCCCCCGTAAAAGTGGGGCACAAGTCCATTCAAGCAGCGCAGCAAGGTCGATTTGCCCGCGCCCGACGGTCCCATCACCAGTAGAAACTCGCCCTCTCCAACCTGCAGGGACAGGTCCTGGAGGACGGTCGAGTCTGCGCCGGGATAGCGGTAGGTCAAATGCTCAAAGTCGATCATACAACTTGCTCCGATTCTCTGGCTCCGGGGTTGCTTCCCGGCGCCTCACGTTCGGTGCCGGCTAGCGCCACGACCGCGGGCGTGACGAGCAGCAGCAGGGCAATGCCAACCAGGGGCTGAAAGGACGGCAGCAGCGAGTTGGGCGGATAGGGGCTGTAGTAAAGAGTCCCGGGTGCGGTGAGCCTGACGGCGATGACGATGGCCAACGAGATGGCGACTGCAATGGCGACGGCTGTATCGCGCGCGTGCCACGCCTGACGGCGATAGCGGGTGCGCCTGACCTGCCGCCCGTGGAAGACAAAGAAGGCCAGGATGCTGGCCACGCCGCCCGCGACCAGCAGCCCGCCCCACATGCGTCCCTGCTGGTAGAAGGCGAGTAGGGAGAGGCCGGCGAGGATTCCGACAAGCCCGGCCAGCAGCCCCAATTGGCCCAGTAGAGCGCGGCGGGGAGTGGGAGGGGTCACGGCGCTGCCGAAACCGCGCGCCTCCATCGTCTCTGCCAGTTGGATGGATCGCTCCAGGCTGGTCGCCAGCAGCGGGATCACCAAAGGCACCAGGTCACGCAGGCCCCGGAATCGATGCCCGCGGATCCGCTGCGCCTGCCGGATCTCCCGGGCGCTCAGCACCATCTGCGGCACAAAGGTGATGGCGATCGAGATGACGACCCCCGCCTGGAACAGGAACGACGGCGTGGCGCGCAGAAGTTGGTAATGATCCACGACGGCATTGAACGCGGCGAATACCGCCAGGATGGTGAGCAACATCAGGCCGCTCACCGCCCCGGCGATGATCGCCTCCACAGTGACCGGCCCGCCGACGATGGGCCAGCCCTCCGGCAGCCGCAACAGCACGATCTGGCCCATGTGGGTGGACAGGGCGTTGAAAGGGATGGCCAGGGCAAAGAGAAAGGCGCCAAGCTTTACAAAGCTGCCCCAACTGCTGCCAATTGGTGTCGTGCGGCCCAGGGCGGTGTAGAGGATCCAGGCGACGCCCAGCAGCAGGACCAGGTAGAAGGGGTTGCGCATGGTGAACGCAGGCGCTGCCGCCGCGACCAACCAGAGGACCCACGACCAGGTGTGGAACATATCAGCGACCTGTGCGGAGCCGCACCAGCAGTCCGATCAGCCCCAGGCCCAGCACCATGAGGCCAAAAGGCCAGTAGCTGA
>JBFFCR010000278.1:0-5611 GCA_041559855.1 Anaerolineae bacterium
AGCATGGCCTTCACATTGCGCAGCAACTCCAGGTGCATCACCTCATCGCGAGCCAATTGCTCAAACATGGCTCGGGCATCAGGATCCTCGGTCTGTGCGGCAAACTTGCGGTAGAAACTTTGCCCGTCGATCTCGGTCTGAATACCCATCTGTAGCGCAGCCAAGGCTGCATTGTGCTCAGTCATTGTTTTCCTCCAGGACTAACTCTTCCCCACGACCCGGCAGAGCCCGCAACCAGATCTGGAATCCCCGGCTCTGGCCTTTCGCCCTTCCAGTTTGGATCGCTGTCCTTTTAGTGCTCAGAAAAAGGCCTGCCTGACAGCCTTTCCCAGTGCTCCTTGAGCTGGCTATGGTGCCGGATCTCTTCTTGGACGAGGAACCTGTACGCCTGTTGTGCGAGTGGATCCAGCGTGCTGGCTCCTTCCCTGCGGTACAGGTCAATCGCCTTCTCTTCCATGCGAACACCGAAGGCCAGCGCAGCCAGGTCGTCAACACGGCGGTCAACTGCATCGCCCGCGGCCCACTGGGGCGGGAACAGCTCTACATCAAGCTCCTCTTCGGAAAAGGTGAGCTGAGTGATCTCTGCTCCGGCTTGACCCATCAAAGCCTGGTTGGGATCGACCCACTGCCCTTGTGCAGTGAGGGCCGCATACTCGACGAGCAGGAGTTGTGTATGCTCTTCTTCCTCCCGGGCGAGATTGGCAAAGACATCCTTGGCCCAGGGGTCAACACAATAGAAGGCAGCCTCGCTATAAAAGCGCTGGCCTGCGATCTCGTTCTGGATGGCGCGCCGCAGTACTGCCAGGGCGCTGTCCGGCTCGGCCATGAAGATCACCCGCTCTCACGCAGCAAAGAATCCCGGCCCGTGACCGGGACTCTTGCCAGGGGAAACGACCACTTCTCCTTCCGGGAAAACCTAACTACAGGAGGCCTCCAGCCTCCAGTTCTAGAGCATCCTTGTCAAGCAGTGTAAGCTGCCGGCGGCCCGATGAAACCCAGCCCCGCCGCCGAAAGTCCTGTAAGGTCTTGCTGACTGTCTCACGCCAGGTCCCCAGCATGTCGGCCAGTTCCTGGTGCGTGGCATAAACCACGTCCTTCGGATCGGCGGCTGAAAGTTCTAGCAGCAGTGCTGCCAGACGTGACGAGATGGTGCTATAGGCCATCTGCTCCAGACGATTCTCAGCCTCCATGACCCTCTGGCCCATGGCCTGCATGAGTCCAAACCCAAACATTGCGTCTGTAGACGAGATCTCCAACGCCTGTTTGCTGGGCATGGTCCACACGGTACAAGGCTCCAACGCCACCGCGTAGGTATCAGGCCCCTCCACACCCAGGAGCGAGTCCTCCCCAAACATCGACCCTTGCCCTAGGGTAGCGACAACATAGGTCCTACCCTCGCGAGTCGTGCGATAGAGCTGCACACGCCCGCTGGCAACCAGAAACAGAGCGCTCGCCATATCCTCGGCCCGGCACACCGTCTCCCCAGGCTGAAAAGAGCGAACCGTCAGGGATTCGCCTACATCCTTATTCTGTTGCGCCAAGCGCCCAAATATCGCAGTAACATTCCTATCCGATGGCTTCACAATTAACTCCCTCTAGTTGGCCACTACTACAGCCAGCGGGAGACCTCCTTGTCACCCGACAGCGCCCTATCTGGCGCTGCCTTGGCCGTGACCCCTTGACCGGGCCGGCCAAGATTACCATTGCAGAAGAGGGTCCCACAACCGGCCCTCCCCGTCCTCTGTTCCGTCTAGCAACTGTCGTCCGGTTACGCGTTGCCGTTATTGAAGCTTCTTTACCAGTTTCTCGTACTCACCCTCCAGAAACTGAGCGTGGAACTCTTCCTCGTCCCTCAACCTCTGGAAGAACGCCTTCAGGTCTTGGTCCTCAGCCAGATCCATGGCCAATTGATACTTGGCCCGCGCCGCGTGTTCCTCTATCGCCATGACCTTGAGAAAGTTCAACCAATCCATCCTGTCCTCCTTGTGATAGTATTATCCGACAAACCCCACGCTGAGCGAGTAGATCAGTGCTACTCGCCAACCCTGATCGGAATGCGACGGGGCTTGAACTCTGCAACCTTGGGCATGGTCACCGTCAATACGCCATCGACCATGCTCGCCTCAATATTATCACGATCAATCGTTGGTGGCAAACCAAAGTGACGGTGATAATGTCCTACATCGTACTCGCGATATAGCACATAGTCGTCCTGGTCCTCGCCGTGCGTCACGTGACCCGTAACCACCAATTCGTCGTCGATCACACTCACGTGCACGCAGTCGAAACAGACCCCCGGCATATCGATCACCAGCACGATCCTTTCAGGCGTCTCATAGATATCGGATGCCGGCACAAACCAGTTACCACTACGCAGCTCCTGGTGGATCGCAGCATCGACCTCGCGCTTCTCCGTTACCCCAATGTCCCCACGTTCGCTCATCGGCTCTCTCCTCTCCTGGCTAGCCCCCGACCACCTTGACCGGAATCTCTTTCGGCCTGGCAGCCTTCTTGAGCGGTAGTGAGACAGTCAATACCCCAGCCACGTAGGCAGCCTCCGCCTTGTCCCCGTCAACCTCTGCTGCCAGTCGAACCGCACGGCTAAAGCCCCCGCTCTCGCGCTCGCGACGGTGATACCATCCACCCTCCAGCTGTTCGCCGGTAGTGCGCGAGCCCTGCACGGTCAGCGTATCATCGGAGACACTGATGTGCAGGTCCTCGGGTTTCATGCCGGGCACCTCCGCACGAACGACGAGCTTCTCATCTGTGGCCGAGATGATAATTGCCGGAAAGACCCGGCCCCCCTGCTTGGCTACCGGTCTCGCAACCCGCCTGGGCCTGCGGTTCATCTCACGCTGTAACCGGGCCAGCTCCGACTCGGCGTCCAAGCTGCCGGCCCTACGATATATTGTCATAGCTACCCCTCCTGCGTTGCTCTGTACGGAGGATATTATACCCGAGCCGTGTTAGATTCGCGTTAAGGTATGGCTGCCCAAACATTAGAACTGTGTTAGAGTTTTGTGAGGAACCTTACAGTGTGCTCGCATGTGTATTGTATCACAGTTCATCGAGGGTGCCCAAAGGTGCGATAGGGTAGACACATTTGACCCAAGACAGATGCGCTTGCCCAAAGGCACGAAATGCCTGGTCCGCACCGGCCATCTGGAGCAGGATACGTCCAGGGACGCAGGCTACAGCCCCCTACGACATCTTCATAAATTCGGCCAGCACAGTTGTGGCATAGCATCCTTTGGGCAACTCGAAGCGAAGCATGACACCATCATCGTACCACAGGTCGGGATCCACCATCTGGAAGCGCAGCGCTCGCCTCTCCCCTTTGGCCTTGATTCCCTCCCCGACTCGCCAGTCCTCGAGGGTAAGAGACGCAGCTCTCAGGATCTCCGCCTCCAACTCGCCCTGCCGTCCCGATGCCTGCATCATCTTGTAACCAAAGATCGGACCTGTGGGGCTGATCTCAAAGCGCGTGGCCCGAGGTTGCTCCACGGTCTCATCTTCCACGCGAAACACGGAACGCCCCGGGTGCTTCATCGCGAGATCGCCGGCAAACACCCGGTCCAGTGTGTCCAACCGGGCGTTGAGCACCCGGTTGAACAATTCGGACTGGAGGGCTGAAAGCAGAAAGAGCTTGAGCCGTTTGGGGACGGTCCGGTACGCCTGGTGGTAGTCGCCTCCGCTGCGGATCAGAACCTGCAGCGCCCGGCGCTCGTCAACCATATTCCCCGGAAAGCGACCAAGTGCGGCTTGCCAATCGCCTGCCTCATAGCACTCCCTGGCAGACCGGACGCCTTCGCTCTCACCAGGATGGGGATCACCCAAGAAGGTTCGAATGAAACCCTCTGCATCCTTGCGCACCACAGACTCTCCCAAGCGCGCGGAATCGCCCCGTTGGCCGAAACGCTGCGGCCCATAGCGGTTCGGTACGCCACGGCGGTCGAGCACCTGCAGGATGGGTTGAGAAGCGGCGAGGGCAGAGCTGCCGACACCCCGCACGCGAATGGTGAAACGGTTGCCGCGCAGGTGCCCGATCTTTAGCCTCTTGTCGTGCCGGTCCGCCCACAGCACCTGGATGCCGGGCAGATCAAGCGCAAGAACTGCATCGGGCGCGACTCCCTCCACTGACAACACCTGGCTGGTGATGGCTTGGGCATCCTTGTGACCGGCATAGCCAATGCGCTTCGGCGACACCGCCAGCGCGCGCGCAACGAGCCGCACGGCGTGGAAGGTTGGCATTCCTTGTTTGCGGATTTCAAAGAAGGTATGCTGCCCCGTACCACTCGGCGGATAGAGGGGGATCTCCTCTACCAGGAAATCCTCCACATGCCCTTTGATTGTGCCGCCGATGCCCGGCAGATCCTCCGTCAGATAGCGCAGAGACAACTCGAACTCCTTTGGACTTGAGCCCCCACTCTGGTCTCAATAGATGGGCAGATAGCGCTCCAGCTCCCAGCCGGCAACGTGCGTCGAGTACTCCTGCCACTCGAGAGTCTTGGCCTCTACAAAGCGGTCCAGGATGTGAAGCCCCAACGTCTCCCGCACCAACCCATCGCGCTTTAGCGCTTCGAGCGCCTCGCCCAGTGAACCAGGCAGCATCTCCAGCTCGCGCTGGGTGCGTGTTTCGTACAGATCTTCATTGGAGACGGAGGGTGGCTCCAGGTTGCGACGAATACCATCCAGTCCAGCGCGAAGCATGACGGCGAAAGCCAGGTAGGGATTGCAGCTCGGATCCGGGCATCGAAGTTCAAGCCGCGTGGACTCGGGACGCTTTGGCGGTACCTTGGGAACGCGGATCAGGGCTGAGCGGTTGATCTGCCCCCAACTGATGTAGACTGGCGCCTCGTAGCCGGGGACCAGTCTCTTGTACGAGTTGACAAGGGGCGCCAAAACTGCGGTCATCCCCTGGGCATGGTGCAACTGCCCAGCGATAAAGCCGAGAGCCAGTTCGGACAGGCCATACTCGGCACCTGTCGCGGCAAAGGCGTTCAGCCCCGTGTCCTTGTCCATCAGGCTTTGGTGGACGTGCATGCCCGAACCGTTGACCCCGGCGATGGGCTTGGGCATAAAGGTCGCGTGCAGGCCGTGTTGGCGGGCCACCTCCTTGAGCGTGGCTTTGAACGTGACGACATTGTCCGCAGTGCGCAGAGCGTCAGCATAGTGAAAGTCGATCTCGTGCTGCCCACTGGCAACCTCGTGGTGGCTGGCCTCGACCTGTATGCCAAAGGCGGCAAGGGCCTTGGCCATCTCGTTGCGCACTGCCGACCCCCTGTCGGTCGACTGGTCAAAGTACCCTCCCTGGTCATGGGGCCTGGGGAGCGCCCGCCCGTTGTCGTCTGACTCGAACAAGAAGAACTCGGGCTCTGGGCCAGTGTGGTAGGTCAGGCCCACTGCCTCCGCCTCAGCGAGTGCACGCTTTAGCACAAAGCGCGGATCTCCCTCGAAAGGCTCACCATCTGGCGTATATACATCGCAGATCAAACGCGCGGTAACGCTCCCATCCGTCTGCCACGGGATAACGGCATAGGTCTCCAGATCGGGTACCAGGTACATATCACTCTCTGCGATGCGGGCGAACCCCAGTATCGACGAGCCGTCA
>JBFFCR010000279.1:0-5588 GCA_041559855.1 Anaerolineae bacterium
GAGATGCTGGTGCCTGCCCTGTTTGGCAGCCGCGAGCCAAGCCTCTACTGGGGCGTGTGGGACCGGGTTGCGGTGGGCTATCTGGGCATCTTTCCCCTGATCCTGGCCGGTCTGGCAGTGCTGATGCGCCGGGGCCGGCGGATCGCGCTCTTTTCCACGTTGGCTGTGTTTGCGTTTCTGCTGGCGATGGGGGGCGCATCGATCCTCCATGGATGGGCTTACCGGCTTTTGCCCGGATTCAGCCAGATCCGCGCACCGGCGCGGGCTGTCTTCTTGGTCGACTTTTCTCTGGCAGCGTTGGCCGCGCTGGCACTGGATCTGTTTCTGGCTCCGCTTGACCGCAGGGCGCGGGGCGTGTTCCGCGGGGTGTGGCGGGGCCTGCTCTGGTTTGGTGCTGGGGCGATCCTGATCGGCGGGGCGTGGGCGAACCTCGTGATCTACCAAGCTCAGGGCGGCGATCCGGTCCTCTTCTGGCGCGTGTCGGTGGCAGGCGGCGGCGTGATCTTTGCCCTGCTCATGATGGTCGCGAGCCTGGCCTGGCTTGGCGCGCGCCGCTACGGACGGCTGCGGCCGGGAACGCTGGGTTGGCTGGCTGTCGGCCTGATCTTTTTGGATCTCGCCTCAGTGGGCGCCTATACCGACCTCGGCGCCGAGGCTCCCACGACAGGCTTTGACCATCCCCAGATCGTCGAATTCCTGCAGGGAGATCCGGGCTTTTTCCGCATCGACTCGCGGACAGACGTGTGGGGGGATTGGCAGCCCAACCTGGCACTGCTGGCGGGACTCGACGATGTGGGAGGGGTAGACAACCCACTGGCAGTCGCCGACGTGGATCGCTTCTGGGGAGGCACCGGCGGGCGCTCGACGCGGCTCTACGACCTGCTGGGCGTTCGCTATGTCCTGGGCAGCAAGGAGGTCACACTGGACTGGGACAAGTTCAGCCTGGCCTTCGATGCCGACCCTGAGGTGAATGTCTATCGCAACGAGACGGCGCTGCCACGGGCCTTTGTGGTACACCGGGCGATCGTCGCCGCTGACCACGAGGCTGCCTGGACGCAGATCCAGCAGCCCGGCTTTGATCCTGCGACCACCGTCGTGCTCGAAGGCGGCCATTCGCTGGATCTCCAGCAGGATGCCCAATCCAATGTGAATGTGGTGCGCTACGAACCGGACTCTCTCGAGATCGAGGTGGACAGCAGAGCCGAGGGGTACCTTTTCCTCAGCGACCCCTTCTATCCTGGCTGGCAAGCAGAGGTAGACGGGGAGTCTGTCCCCATCCTGCGAGCCGATTACGCGTTCCGGGCGGTGGCGGTGCCGGCCGGTACCCACACTGTGACCATGGCGTTCCGGCCTGTTTCCTGGTACGCCGGGCTGGGGATCAGCGCCTTCACTGTCGCGCTCCTGCTGATCTCGGGGACGTGGGCGCTCGTGAGCAAGAGGCGGCAAAGATCCTAAGAGAGCTCCTCGGGGCAGTCAGGGGTGGGTGGAGGGCTGTACGGGAGGCTGCCGGGCTCTGGCAGCCCGCCGTTGCTGTCTAGCTCGCCAAGCCAGTGCGGGAAAGCGTCCACGGAACGCGCGATAAATTCCTGGACGATCTCGTGGATGCGCGCGTTGGTGATGCTCCGGGCAATGCCGCTCACAACGGCGCCAGGCATGATGCGCAACCCCGTGGGCGTAGGCAGATCAGCCTGCAGACGAAGGCTGTACTCGATTTGCGTCCGGTCGCCCATGTCGTGAAAAGTGGATTGGCTGGTGAAACGGCCTTGGGCCATTGTCGAGCAAGTTTCGGTCTGAGCCTGCACTGCTGGGGTATCCTCCAAAGGCCGGACGTGGAGCACCCGCCCATCCTCCAGGATCGTTTGCACATCGGCAAAGATGCGTACGCGGTAGATCCCCAGCTCCGTCGAGTGGTAGAGCAGGCGCAGCCGGTCTGGCCCAAAGGTGCGCGCCAGGCAGATGTGAGGCAGGTAGCTCAGGACGCGGCCAATGTCTGCATAGTATGCGTAGGCCATCGGCAACTCTGCAGGGAAGATGAACGAGCACTGGGCGGATCCTGCAACCCTGATCATCGGAACTAGCCGGACTCCTGAGGGGTGGATATCTGGTCCAGGCTGGCTGCCAGGGTCTCGAGTTGCTCCAGGATCTGTTGGAGGTCGTCCTGGGTGGGCACCCCGCGCTTTTGCAGCGCCCTCTCCAGGGCCTGCTCGCTGGGCAGACTGGTCTCTGTGGGGCGATAGCCCTGACCGAGCAGTTTATCGCGGAGGCGGCGGCCCTCCTCGGCGGCCAGCTCCCCCCGGCTGATGAGGGCTTGCAGCCGTTGCTCGATCTCCTCGTCGACGTGATGTGCCAGTTCCAGAGGCGACGCCAGGGCGTGCCGCAGGCTACTCAGCCTCTCTCCCCCCGCCTGGATCAGGCCGGCCAGCACCGTCTGGGGCAGAAATCCACTCCGCTTTCTCTCCTGCTCGAGGATAACCTGGGTCAAAGTCAGGGCCGTCAGATCCTCGCCGCTGGCATGGTCCACGACCTCGACGTCCTGTCCTTCACGGATCAGGGACCCGATCTGCTCCAGCGTGATGTAGGCCTTGGCCTCAGTATCGTACAGTTTTCGGTTCGGGTAGCGTTTGATCACGGGCATGACTTGGCCTCGTTGGCGAATCGCATCGTCCGGGCATTATAGCCCGCCAGGAAACCGGTGTCAAATCGGCGCGCAAGGAAAAGGGGGAGAGAGGATGATTGCCCTCCCTCCCCCCCATGCGGCAGACGGGGCTACGATTCCTTCTTTAGCTCGTCGACCTTTTTCGTGAGTGCCGTGATCTTGGCGCTCAGGGCGTCGATGTCATTCTTGCTGGGCACGTTCATGCGCGCCAGCAGTTCCTCCATCCGCTTCTCTAGCTCGCTCTCAGCCTTCTGGGTTTCCTTCTTGCGCTTGTCCATCACCTCGCGGACCAGCTTCTTGCCTTCCTTCTCGGCGAGCTCTCCGCGCTCTACGAGCTTGGCGACAAACTGCTCGAGCTCTTCCTGAGCCAGAGCTACCGCGCCCATGCTGGCGAGCATCATCTTGCGCGTCGCCTCGTACAGAGGGCTGCGCTCCCCTTCCTTACCTTCCTTCTCCACGACGATCTCCACTTTCTTTGCCATCTCTACCTCCTAGGTTCTGAGATTCCGTTTATCCAGACTCTTGCCAACTCCAGGCAGTCATAACGCACTGCATCATGGTTGCATTATAACACAGTGCGTCATGGCTGTCAAGTCCTTTGTGAGCCAGGACAATGAGCACGAACCAGGAGGGTCCTGCTTTACGGCGGGCACGCCACCAGCGTTACCTCGTCCACGTACATACCGGTCGGCGCGCCGTCGCCGTCATTCACGACGCCAAAGTAGAGCTTTACGGTCTGCCCGGCATAGGCTGAGAGGTTGTAGCTGCCGTACTCGGCCCAGGCGCGGTCATCCAGGCGCCCCGACCAGAAGGTCCGGAGCAGTGTTCCGCTCTCGTTGTAGAGCCGCACGTACTGAGAGTCTTCGGCAAGCAATGCCTGGGGGGCGGAGGAGGATGGCGGTGAGCCCTGGAGCACGGTCTCATCGCTGACGGTATAGAGCCAGAAACGCAGGCTCGCACTGACCACGCCAGCGGGGATGGTGACGACCTGCTGGGCCGATGAGTAGGCATACTTGTCCTGGGCCGGGTCGACGATGCCCACCTGCATGGAGCGGCTGCCGTTGCGCGCCTGGGCCGTGCTGTAGCGGGCCTGATAGGCTGTGACCGGAAGGTACCAATCGTCGCTGTCGATCTCAAACCCGCCGTTGGCGACCAGTTCCATGCAACCGGCCGGTGCGGTGCGCAGGCTCCACACCGGTCCTACCGTGCTGATCCCATGCTCGTCCGTCGCGACTACCTGCCAGCTATACTCTGTGTCATCGAGCAGGACGCCCGGGTCGCAGGCGGGTGAGGCCACGTCATCGCAGACCAGCGTCTGGGGCTCGGCATCGCCCGCATCCATAAAGAGATCATAGAGCACGTCGTCTCCGTCGGGATCGCCTCCGGTCCAGGTCAGAGTCAGCGGCGGCAACTGGTCGACGGCGCCGTCGGGGGGCCATGGCTCGGCGGGGACGTGCGGCGGCTGGTTGTCGTCGTCTGCACCAAAACCGCGCATCACCAGCGGCAGGTAGACGCGCTCGGCTGGGCAGAGGCCCTCCTCCGAGCTAAAGATGCGTGAGATGTTGCCGGCCCGGTCGCTGAACTGCGCGTAAGCGACCGGATCGCCCGCCTCCCAGGTCAGGGTGGCGGCATAGGGCTGCCACGTTGCCCCCGCCAGCGCCGGATCTGCGCCCACGCGCATCTGGTCCGCGCCGCTGATGCCGTCCCAGGCCCACAACTTTAGCGTGGGTGGATCGCCATCCTCGATCACCACTCCCCCCTGGGGCGGCGCGGCGTCGTACAGGATCTCGTCGAAATAGGGGCCATAGACCAGGCCCTCTTCGTCACGGAACCAGGTGTAGACACGGCGGGGTAGCACCTGGCTGCCTGCCGTCGAGAGCGTCCAGGGCACGGCAGCGCCGTAGTCCACCCAGCCCTCGTCGACAAAGGCGCCGTCGTTGCACAGCCGCACCTGGCTGACGTGGGGCGCCCAGGCCTCCACCGTCACCGTCCGCGCCTGCGTGAAGGGGTCCCCTCCGTTGATCAGCAAGCCAAAGTCGCCAGGCTGCGTCTCTGCGGCGGAGACGCTGGTCAGATCGGGCCGGGACCGGCTGTCAGGAAGTGACGTTTGCGCGCCAAGGTCTAGCCATATCGAGTCGTTTGCCACCTCCGACTCGTTCCCCGCCAGGTCGCGCACCTGCGCATAGACCGTTTGCTCCTCGCCGTCGACCTCGGGCAGTTCCCATTGGACCTCGAGGATCCCTGCCGGCGCGCCCGACCAGGGCCCCCACTCGGTCCAGTCGGCGCCGTCGTTCGAAAGGCGGTACTCGGCAATTCCGCTGCCGGTGTCCTGGGCCGAGATCGTGACCGTGACCAGGGTCTGGTTGGTGACGGGCGCGTCCCCGTCGATGACGACGTCCGCAGTGGGCGCGGCGCCATCGTAGCGCAGCGCGAAGGTCGACCGTCCAGAGGCCTGATCCACCATGTCGCGGGCTTCCACGTGCAGGTACGCGCTGGCTGCGCCGTCGGCGGGGGCAATGGGGTTTGGGTCCAGGGACGCATCGGTTGTCTGCATGTCGGGTACGCCGTCGGACAGATCGCCCCAATAGATGACATAATCTTTCAGGCCCGATAGGTCGTCGCCCGCGGTCCAGGTAAAGGCCGGATCGGGGCACGTGTTCTGCCAGCCGTTGTTTTGGATGCCCTCGCAGCCCGGCCCGCTGATCGCAATCTCGGGTGCCGAGGGCCCGCTCAGGTCGACCGTGAAGCCATAGTAGGGCGCGTCGCCGGGCAGATCGGTGTCGGCGGGATTGGGATTACCCGCCAGGTCCTCGCTGGTCACGGCGACAACGTGCTCGCCCTGGGCCAGGTCGAGGGGCACGGCAAAGGAGATGGCGTCCCCGACCCACCAATCGGCGGCACAGGTCCCGTCGGGGGTCCAATCGTCCACCGC
>JBFFCR010000280.1:0-5587 GCA_041559855.1 Anaerolineae bacterium
CGCGTGGTTGGCGTCGCTCGCAGCCCGCTTTCGGACCAGGACTTTACCAAGGAGCTCTTTCAGGGGGTAGAAGCCTACGCGCGCTACCATCCCGGACTCTGCGAGCGGTGGCCCCTCTTTGAGGGGCGGATATCCTACCTGGCGGGCAGCTATGACGACCCCGAGACCTACCGCCGCCTGGCGGGGCGGCTGGCAGAACTCGATCGTGAGGCGGGCACGGGTGCAAACCGGCTCTTCTACCTGGCCACCCCGCCTACTCTGTATCCGCTCATTGTAGAGCAACTGGGCCTGTCTGGGCTCAACTCGAGCGACGGCTGGACACGCATTATCATCGAAAAACCGTTCGGCCGGGACCTGCAGAGCGCCCACCAACTCAACGAACAGATCCACGCGACCTTTGGTGAGGACCAGGTCTACCGCATCGACCACTATCTGGGCAAGGAGACGGTCCAGAACATCTTGACCTTCCGCTTTGCCAACGCCATATTTGAGCCACTCTGGAATCGCAACTATGTGGACCATGTGCAGATCACCGTGTCCGAGACCGTCGGTGTAGCCCATCGCGCCGGGTACTATGAAAGGGCCGGTGTGTTGCGGGACATGTTCCAGAACCACTTGCTGCAGTTGCTGTCGCTGACCGCCATGGAGCCCCCGGCCTTTTTCGAAGCCAACGCCCTGCGCGACGAGAAGGTCAAGGTGCTGCGGGTGCTCCGCACGGGAGAAGAAAGCGTGCGCGCCCAGTACAAGGGGTACCGCGCCGAAGAGGGGGTAGCGCCCAATTCGCAAACGCCGACCTATGCCGCTCTCGAGTTGTTCGTGGACAACTGGCGCTGGAGGGGCGTACCCTTCTATCTCCGCTCCGGCAAGATCTTGCAGGCCAAGACCACCGAAGTGGCCATCCAGTTCAAACGCGTGCCCCACCTGTTGTTCCCCATGTCGCAGGATGAAGAGATGACGCCCAATATCCTTTCTCTCTGCCTCCAGCCCGACGAGGGGATCCATCTTCGTTTCGAGGCCAAGGTGCCGGGCGCGGGAATGAGAACGAGGTCGGTGGATATGGATTTCCACTATGCCGATGACTTTGCATCGGAGGTGTTGCCCGAAGCCTACGAGCGCCTGCTGCTGGACGCGATGCAGGGCGATGCCTCGCTCTTTGCCCGTGCTGACTAGATAGAGCTGGCCTGGGGCTTGGTCGATCCGATCTGTAACGGCTGGGAGCAGCCCGGCGCACCGCCGCTGGCCTTCTACGAGCAAGGGAGTTGGGGGCCAGTCGAGGCGGACGATCTGCTGGCGCGGGAGGGACGTGCCTGGTTGCTGGGATGCGGGCCACACCGCTAGTGGCTGCCTCACCACGAGTCCTGGCCGATGTGGGGAGAGAACTGATGGATGCCGAGTTTGTGATCCTGCCTGATCCGGAAGCCCTGGCCCTTGAGGCCGCCAGGCGCTTTGTTGACCTTTCCCGGGAGGCGTCTGGGTCCCGGGGGCGATTTAGCGTTGCCCTTTCCGGCGGATCGACGCCGGGCCACCTCTACCGCCTTCTGGCCGGGGAGCCCTACCGCAGCCAGATCCCGTGGGGGGAAGTGCATCTCTTCTGGGGGGACGAGCGTTGCGTGCCCCCCGGCGACCCGGGCAGCAACTATTTCCTGGCCAGTGAGACGCTGATCTCCCGCGTGCCAATCCCGCCCGGCAACGTCCACCGGGTGCAGGGCGAGTTGGAGCCAGAGATGGCGGCACGGGCCTACGAGCAGGAGCTGCAGGACTTTTACTGCGGCCAGCATGCCCGGTTCGACCTGGTATTGCTGGGGCTAGGGGTGGATGGTCACACCGCCTCCCTGTTCCCGGCCTCGCCGGAGCTGGCCGAAACCGAGAGGCTCGTGGCCGCTGCGTCTGCAGTCTACCAGGATCGCCCGGCGCAACGGGTAACTCTCACCTTGCCCGCCATCAATTCTGCCCGACAGATCCTGTTCTTGGTGACCGGCAGCGCCAAATCCGCCGTCGTCCAGTCTATGGTTGAGGGCGCCGGTGAGGGGTTTCCAGCCCAGCGGGTCCGGCCTGTGGCGGGGGGGCTCACATGGTTATTGGACGCCGAGGCAGCGCGCTTGATAGAGGCTTGACGCTGCCGGGGAGCAGGGGCTGGTGCCAGCAATCCGGTATCCGCTTCGCGACGTCCTTTGCTCCACTGGGCGAGTTGGGTGCGTTGCTGGGTTGATCTACGAGCTTTAGCAGGCTGCCAGTCCTCCACGACTCGATCTCTGAAACACATACAGATCGGGGTCTTTTCACCCTATCTCTGCCCATTTTGCCAATCTGCCAGAAACAGGGTATAATCAAGATAGATACCTTGCCCAACTGGGTATCGCAAAGGATGAGGGTGTTAACAGTTCCCCAGCGCACACTGCGTTGTGGGAAAGGGCAGGTGGCGGTGGCTAGGGTTACGCTCGAACGCTTCCGGATGATCCCGCTGACCACTAGGCTGACCGATGAAGAGGTCCTGGCCTTGTTGCCCCACGTCGAGGAGGTGTCGCTTTCCGAAGGGGAGGCCCTCTTTGAACAGGGCGATCCTGCTGTGTACGTCTACTATGTCGAGCAGGGTATGGTGGCAGAGGTGCAGCGGGTCTCCATCTCGCCAGGTCCCGCCGCGCCTCAGGGGGCTATGGGAGTGCAACCTGGGGCCCAGCAGGCAGAGGACGACCTCACCCAACCATCCGCGCAGGGATCTACGGGCACCCCTCCCACCACCAAGGAAGTTGTGCAGCGTTATGCCGGTCAGGGTGAGTACCTGGGACGTTACGCTCTGGTAACGGGCCAACCGTTCCGCATCTCGACCGTTGCCGAGGTAGACTCGGTGCTGCTGGCGATCCCTCTGCGCTACATGCAGCCTATCCTCTTTGCCCACGAAGACTGGCGGACCTGGTTCTTCCGAAGCGACATTGCGACCCGGCTGCGGGCTGTGCCGTTGTTCATGGACCTTGATGACTGGGACCTTTACCGTCTGGCCGATGCCACGGTGGTGACGGAGCATGCGGCGGGTGCTATCATCTTTGAGCCGGGCGACGAGGCCGACTGCCTGTATATCGTGGATCGGGGACAGGTGATTGAGCCTCTGCCGCCCCCCAATGCGCCGCGCGAGGAGTGGCCCCGCTATTTTGGGCCGGGCAACTTTTTCGGTCAATTCGGTTTGCAGCAGGGCAAGGGTCGCCTGACGACCACGCGCGCCCGGTTGCCAACGCGGCTGTTCTGCATCTCGGAGCATACCATCAAGCAGCTGCTCGCAGACCGGACCGACGAGATTCTCCAAGAGCAGGCGCGCGTGGATTTGCCGGGCAGGCTGAGGACGATTCCCCGGTTTTCCAGCCTGACCAGGGAGCATCTCCACTTGCTATCGGGCTACGTCTGCCTGGAATATCACCGTCCTGGCGACATTGTCGCGCGGCAGGGAGAGCCAGCTACTAGCCTGATGATGATGATCGAGGGCGAGGCTGTGGTACGCCTGCAGTTCGGAAGAGGACAGCCTCGGACGGTTACCCACTTTAAGGCACACCGCAGAGGCAGTCGCGCCGATGCTTCTGAGGGAAACTACTTTGGCGCCCATGCTCTGCTTGAGGAAGAGTTACGAGGGGCCACGGTCGAGGTCACCCGATCCAGCGTGTGGCTTACGCTGCACCGCGATGACTTTGAGCGTTTTATGCAGGAAACCGGCTTGTCTGTCGCAGACCTCGAGCGGGGTTCTTCTCCTGATCTCGACCTGCCCTACAAAGTGCACCAGCATTGGCTGGTGCCGGTATCCCGAATACTGCCCCTGGCCTTGTTCTTTTACCTGGTGCTGGAGCTAATGGTGAGCGACCTGCTCAGTGAGGGGTTGGTGACGGTAGGCTTTGTCCTCCTGGTCGGCCTGGCCGCCGCCATGCTCTATTTCCTTGTCAACTGGCTGGATAATACGCTCGAGGTGACGACCTGGTGCGTGATTCACACCAAAAGGAACCTACTCTTCAAGCTGGAGTGGGTCGAAATCCCGCTGCGCCAGATCGACAGGGTCGACGTTTCCGCCAACAGTGTGATCCGGTGGTTCGGAGCCGGGGACCTGGCTATCAAGGCGGCGCGTGGAGAGGTGAAGGGGGATACAGAAGAGGCAAGGGAACCTGGCGCGGAAACATACCAGATCGATTTCGAAATGGCCCCATCTGCCGACTCGGTGCAAGACTTGATCCAGAGGGCGATATTTGAGGAAGTGTGGGCCACCGATTTCCGCCTCCCCTTGCCTGCTAAAATACGGCGGCACTGGCTCCTGGCAGCTGTTCTGATTCTGCCCCTGATCTTTTTGTGCTATTTGCTCCTGGATCAGGTGATGAGCGGTGCTCTCGGCGGTGGATCTGTGGTGGTGTCCCTCATGTTCTTCGCAGGCTCGGTCGCGGCAATTTGCTATCTCTTTGTCTACTGGCTCGACGATGCGCTCGAAGTGACCCCCCATAATCTGATCCGCACCCGTCGTAACCCAAACGCCCGCCTTGAGCGAAATGAGATCCCGTTGCATCAGGTCCAGGGCGCCTCCGCCAGCACGAAGCGTCCGCTGTTCGGCGCCGGTACTCTGACCATTGACTTGCCGCCTCGTATGGAGCAGATCTGCCTGGCGATGATCCCATCCCCGGACTCGGTGCGGGAGTTGATCCTGAAAGCGGTTTCTGAAGAGGGGACCACCGGAGCCGAGCCCTCCCTGCCGGCCAAGATACGGCAGCACTGGCTGGTGGCAGCTTCTCGGATTCTGCCCTTGATGTTGCTGTTCTATCTGCTCCTGGATCTGATGGTGAGGGGCGTTCTCGGTGGCTGGCTCGTCGCGTTCGGCGTTGTGCTGCTGGTAGGCATAGTCGTGGCTGTCCTCTATCTCTTTGTCCACTGGCTCGACGATACGCTCGAAGTGACGGCACGGAGCCTGATCCGTACCCGGCGGAAGCTAGACGCCAAACTTGAGCGGGTCGAGATCCCGTTAACTCGGGTTCAGGGCGCCTCCGCCAGCAGCGAGCGCCGGCTGTTCGGCAGCGGTACCCTGACCATTGACTTGACGCCACGCAAGGAACAGATCAGCCTGGCGATGATCCCGTCGCCGCCATCGGCGCGAGATCTGATCTTGACGGCCGCCGCGTCGGAGGAAGCCCAGACCGGCGCACCCGCGCCCTCGCCAGAGGGTGAGGTACTGCTGCCTTACAAGGTTCGGCGGCACTGGGTCGTCCCCGTCTTGAGTTTGGTGCCCCTCGGAACCATCATATTCTTGATCGTGTTGACGATGGGTACGGGCGTTCTGGGGAGCATGACACTGCCGCTGGGGATTTTGGGCCTACTGATGTTTGGGTCTTGGGCCCTGTATAGCTTTGTGGATTGGATGAACGATGCGTACGAAGTGACGACGCGGGCTGTGATACATACGGAAAACAAGCTCCTTGTCAGCGCACAGCGGTACGAGATCCCGCTGCAGCAGATCCAGAATGTCACTGTCCGTGTCGGCGTGATTGGCCGCTATCTGGGTTTCGGGAATATCGCTATTGACACGGCGGCTCAGAGGGGACAGATCGCCTTTACGACCATCCCACGCCCG
>JBFFCR010000281.1:0-5586 GCA_041559855.1 Anaerolineae bacterium
GTTCAGCATGGAGGCTACTGCGACGGCGGCGTCCGCGGCTCTGCCTCCGTCCATCAGAACGCGCAGTCCTGCCATGGCAGCCAGCGGCTGGCTGGTGGCGACCATACCATGCCGTGCAAAGACGGCGGAACGTCGTGAGGGAAATTGCAGTCTGCTCATCGTCTATTCCTCCGATGTCAAGCTGTGGCGTTGGGTCCGCAGCCCATCGTAAAACCGGGCTAGCTGCGAACGCGGATACTCCACGGGGCTAGAGCATACACGCCTTCTCGGAGCAAGGAGCGGAAGCTGTCCAACCAGGAGCCTGGATCGACTGGCGTGGGTTCAGCGAGGTGATACCCCTTTGGTGCGCGGATGTCGACCAGAGGTGCGTAGCGGCGTGGCGAAATGCCGGCGAGCTCGCGGGCCCTGTCAGCAGCATCGTGCAGGGCGCCGAGGCTGTCCACCAGGCCATGCGCCTGTGCCTGCTCCCCGGTCCAGACACGACCCCGGGCAAGGGCCTCCACCTGTTCGGCGGAGAGCCCGCGGCCCGCGGCTACCCGCTCCTTAAAGCTGGCGTAGCCAGCGCCGATGCTGGCCCGGATCCTGGCGCGTTCCTCGTCGCTAAAGGCCGCAAAGTCGGCGTAGATGCCGGCAGCCTTGCCCCGAGAGACGCTCTCACGGCCTGCCCTGATCTTTTCGAACATCCCCTGCGAGACGATCTTTCCACCCCAGATGCCAATGGAACCGGTGAGGGTTGTTGGCTGGGCAACGATCTCGGTGGCGGGAGCGGACACATAGTAGCCGCCCGACGCTGCGCGCCCGCCCATGTACACGACGACCGGTTTAATCTGGCGCAGGTTGGCAACCTCTCGCCAGATCAGGTCGGAGGCAAAGGCCGATCCGCCTGGCGAGTCCACGTGGAGGATCACGGCGGCGAGTCGTTTGTCACGAGCGGCGGCGCGAAGCTGCTGCACGAGGGTGTCAGAGCCGGCTTGTGCAGGGGGTAAGGGCAGCGGCAGAGGGATGGGGATCGGCGGTCGCTGGCTGGGGCCGCTGACGATGGTGCCCACCAGAGAAATGACGCCAATGCTACGGCGACTGTGCCAACGCGCCGGTTGGGTCAACCGTCGTCGGGCTGTCCCCCAGGGCACCAAGGTGGCGAGCACTCCCTCTGCGCCGAGGTGACGGGGCAGTTCATCCTCATAGCAGACGGCATCCAGCAAGCCAGCCTCGCGCGCTTGGGTAGCGGTCAGGGGGACGGCGTCGAAGAGGCTGCGGACCTGCTCTTCGGACAGGTTGCGCCCCTGGGCTACGGCTCTCACAACCTCGCCGTAGAGGGAATCGAGGAGCGACTCGAGCATCTCGCGGTGAGGCGCGGTCATCTCGGAGCGGCGGAATGTGTCTGGCGAGACTTTGTACTCGGCAATTGCCTCAAAGTCGGCTTCCAGGCCAGCCAACGCCAACGTGTCCTTCAGGAAGAGGGCCTCAGCCCAGAGCCCCGCTGCAGAAAATGTCGCGCTCTCGGGCGCGAGGATCTCGTCGCAGGTCGAGGCCAGATAGGTTGACGAGGTGCCGAGCTCGTGCATGTAGGCGATGCACCGCTTGCCTGCCTGGCGCAGGCGTAGAATGGCAGCGCGCAGGCTGCCCACCGTGGCAAGGTCGGCCGAGAGACCGGAGACGATCAGCACCACGCCTCGTACCCTCGGGTCCGCGGCGATCAGTTCCAGCGTGCCGGCAAAGCTGGCGACGCTGGGCGGGGCCGGGGGCCACGGGAAGAGTGTCAGGGGAAAGCGGCGCCGGCGATGGGCCGTGCGCTCTGGATAGCTGCCACCCACGCGCAAGACGACATAATCGAGTCGCCGCCACTTCAGGAGGCGGGTCCGGTTGGAAAGTGCCAGCCGGGCATTGCGCCAGAGGTCAGAGATCCGTACGGTTTCGGCCATCGCGCGCTCCCTGCTAGGGCAACGGTGCCCAGGAAATGCGTTCCTCAACCCAGCCATGACTCTCGTGGAGGGCGGCATCGCGCACGCGGCCATCGAGGGGGCCACCGATATCAAACAGCCGACGCTGGCCTGTGCCATCCGGTCGCATGCTCCAGACCGCCCACTCTCCATCCCGATCGGTGACAAAGGCGATGGTGCGCCCGTCCGGGGACCAGGTGGGGAGCCCGTCGTTGGCGCTGTTCTTGGTGAGCCTCCGCGGGTCACCGCCATCGATCCTGGCGGCATAGATCTCCCAGTTACCATCCCGAAAGGACATGAAGACCAGCTGTTTGCCGTTGGGCGAGGCTTCTGGATCGGTTTCGCTGGTGCCAGCCACTACTTGTTGCGGATTGGAGCCATCGGCTTGGGTGACAATGATGCCGCAGTCGTCCTGCCAGCACCCGCCGTACAGGATGCGTCCGTCGGGCAACCACGAGGGTGACAGGCCCAGCACGGGGCTCGCATCGCGGAGGATCGGCATCGTGTCGACGCCGTACGTGCGAAACAACCGGGGTTGCCGGTCGCTCTCGGCGCGCGAGTGATAGACATAAAACTCACCGCCAGGGTCGACGCTGGGCCGAGCCGCCTCGATCTGGTCGGTGATGCGCCAGATGCGTTCCCCGGCGTGGCTTATGAGGATCAGTCCCTTGTCGTCCGGCCTCCAGGAGTGGACGACCAAGCGGCCTCCCCCGGGCAGAAAGTCGGGCTGGCTGGCCTGATCATAGACGCGGCTGCATTCTATGCCAGTGACGGTGCAGGCGTAAATGTCATAGGTACCGCGCTCCGGGTCGAATCGCGGAAAGGCGATCTGGCCCGCAAGCGACGGCGCAGCGGGCGTCAATGGTGATGCAGTGGTCGTGGGCGTTGCGGTCTCGGTGAGCGCGGCCGTGGGGCTTGGCGTGGCGCTGGGAACCGGTCGAGTGGGTGTCGGCGAGGCGGTAGGCTCCGTGGTGGGTGAGGGAATTGCGCCCTCTGCGGTAGCTGTGAGCACTGTGGGTGACTGCGTGACGCTCGGACGGGCTGTGTGTGTTGCGGTGCTGCTGGGGGCGAGCGTGGGCCCGGTGGTGTGTGTCGGCGACGGTTCCGCGTCGACGACAGGAGTCGGCGCGGGCTGCCTCATAGCTGAAAGGATGGCATAGACTGCCACGGCGATCAGGAGGGCCGCGAGCAGAACACCGACCAGCGGAAACCAGCGGCGCGAGGGCCGGCCTGCAGCAGGCACTGGCCGGCCGGCAGTTGGCTCGGGATGGGGAGGGGCATCCTCTCCCGGGGCATCCTCCGGTTCCTCTGCAAGGGGGACCTGGGTAGGGAAATCGGCGCCCGGGCGAGCGCCGGAGGCGGTAGTTGTCTCCCTCTGCTGAGCGCGGTGCCTCAAACTATCAATGTCTCTGTATTGGGGGTCAATCGAGGCGATGACATCGAGCTGGTTCAGGGCCTGATCCCACTGGCCCGTTTCGAGCGACCTTTCGGCCAGACGGTACAGGGTGATCAGGCGCAACTGCTGGCCTGCCGTGTGGAGCTGGTCGGTGATGCCTGGATACTCCGGATCGATCCTCAGGATCTGGCTGAGCAAGTCGATGGCTTCCTGCCAGCGCTCATCCCGGGCCGCCTGTCGCGCGCGCCCGTGGATCTCGCCCAGATCGAGTGTCGTTGCCATTGATGTTACCGGCAAGGGTTCGGGAGCCGGACCGCTTGCCAGCAACAGGGTGTCGATGGCCTGCACCAATTCATCTGGTGTCTGAAAGCGGTCCTCCGGTCTCTTGGCCATGGCCTTCTGCACGAGTTGGACCACGGGCTCGGGCAGATCGGGGCAAAGGTCGGCCAGCGGAGGTGGATTGGCGGCGACGTGTTGATTCACGACAGCCCAGGGGGTATCGCCCTGGTAGGGAAGGTCACCACTCAGCATTCTGTAGAGGACGATGCCCAGGGAGTAGATATCCGCACGGATGTCGACGGATTCACCTCTGGCCTGCTCCGGCGCTGCATAGTGGGGTGAACCGACAAAGCCTGAAAGGGTTAGATGCCGCGAGGTGCGCACCCGGGCGATGCCAAAGTCGAGCACGCGGGCTGTGCCGTCAGGCAGAACCATGATGTTGGAGGGTTTGATGTCACGGTGGACGATATCCAGGTGGTGCGCGTGGCTCAGGGCAAGCGCCACCTGCCGGGTTAGTTGCAGCGCATTCTGCCAGGGCAGGGGACCCTGCTGCTCAAGAAGTTGTCCCAGATCCTGCCCGGGGACGTACTCCATGACCAGATAGTGCGTGTCACGGTCGGCGCCATAGTCCAGGATGCAGACGACATTCGGTTGGGGACATGACTGGGACAGTGCCATCGAGAGCTGGGCTTCGCGGCGGAAGCGCTCCACAAAGAGAAGGTCCCTACTGTGCTGGGGATAGAGAATCTTGACGGCGACCTTATTGCCCTGAATCTGGTCCTCGGCGAGGTAGACCCAGGCCATGCCGCCGCTCCCTAGCTCTGCAATCAGTTTGTAGCGGTTGCTGAGAACTGTCCCTATCATAATTCCCGACGTTGGCCATTCTCGGGTGGAAACCAACCCGAATTCTAGAGCTAGACGATTATATCTGATTTCCGCCCGGTCGACAAATGGGCGCACCGCTGGCAGCAGAGTCCGCACTCGAACGGGACCAGGGCATCTGCAGCGGTTCATGTTGCAGGTTTGGGCCGGGCAGTGGTACAATGCTGTCCGCACCAATCATGACATGGTGAGTCTTGGGCTCGGAGGATGGCGTAGCAAAGTGAACGGTGGGAGAATGACTGCAGAGTATGTGACTGTCGCCGAGTTGAGGCGGGCCATAACCGAAGAGATCCTGGTCGCAGCCGGGGTGTCGCGAGCGGGGTTGCTGCAGAGGCTGCTGAGCCCTCTGCTCTGGTTTCCTGCGCACCGCGCTGCCAGACTGGCGGCCGAGTTCGACCGGCGGGTGGCGCTGGAAGGACTGACGGCGGCTATGCGCTGGCTCCTGCCGACCTTTGTGGACAGCACCCGAGTCTATGGACTTGAGCATGTACCGGCAAGCGGACCCCTCGTGATTGCATCGAACCACCCGGGCAGTTATGACGTCCTGGCGATTGGGACGCATCTGGGTCGAGATGACTTTAGGATCCCGGTCAGCGATGTGCCTGTCCTGCGTTGCCTACGCGGCACGGCGCCTCACTGCATTTACACGCACCTTGGGGATGATTCCCACGCGCGCATCTCAGCGGCACGGGAGAGTATCCGGCACCTGCGGTCGGGAGGTGCGCTACTCGTCTACGCTGCGGGCAAGGTGGAGCCCGATCCAGCCGTATCACCGGGGGCGAAGGAAGCTCTCCAGGAGTGGTCCGGCAGCCTGGCCTTGTTCTTGCGCCATGTGCCGGAAGCGTCCCTGGTGGTCACCATCGTCAGCGATGTGCTCGCACCGTCCTCTCTACGCAGCCCAGTGACGTTGCTGCGCCGCGAGCCGAAACGAAAGCAGTTCCTTGCCGAGGCGGTTCAGATTGGCCAGCAAGTGCTGTTTGGCCGGCGCTTCTCATTGAGTCCTGAGGTTCGCTTCGGTCTGCCCCTGACCAGCGCTGACCTGGGTGGGGGGCGCGATGAGAAGCAGGCGCGGGCCATCATCATCGCCCA
>JBFFCR010000282.1:0-5569 GCA_041559855.1 Anaerolineae bacterium
CTCCGCCTCCATGATCTCGACCACCACAATGCCGAGACCAAAGGCGCATACTCCGCCTAATCCATACCAACGATCTACCTCCCACGATCTGCACCGATTGGTTGGTGATTACCCACAAGTGATCTAAAACTTGAAAACTCCGCCCAACGCAGTATGCTTGGGAGTGCGAACAACCAAAGCGACTGCGAAAGGCGGAGCCATGGCTAGCATACTTCAAAACGACGCGATTGACAAACTTCCGGTGGCTGAACTCTCGGCTACGCTGGATCTGTTTCTGGAACCGGTCCTGAAGCATCTGCCGGAGAAGAGGCTGCGAGAGGTGGGGAAGTTGGCGGTACAAGGGGTCTTGAGTGGACAATCGCCTTTGGTGACCCAGATAGCCCGTGGTGTGGCGCGAGAGGGCGAGACGGTTTGGCCTACGGCAAAGCGGTTGTATCGCTTCATATGGAACCCACGGTTCACCCACAGGGCCTTGCTGAAGGGATTGTACGGGATTGCACAGCGCAGTGTGGCCGAGCACATGCCGTCGCATCTGGTGGTGGCCCTGGACCCTGTGAACTTCGAGAAGCCGTACACTAAAAGCTTGGAAGGCGTTTCCACAGTGATGAAGAGCACGCCGCCTGGTCCAGGGGGTGAGAAACGGCTGACCCCCGGTTATCCGGCGATGACGGCCGCGGTGGTCAATCTGCCGGAGCCGGTGATCACCTATGCCAACTGGTTCTCCTATCGCACGGCTGACTTTGTGAGTGAGAATCGGGAGATCTACCGCGCCATTCGCATCACCCGAGCTCTTTTTCCTGACGCCAAGTTGCGTTTCGTCGCCGACTCGGGGTTGGACGATCAGAAAATCTTTGCGCAGATGAGCTTGGTGCATGCCGAATTCGTGATCCGTGCTCGTCACAATCGGCTGGTCGAAGTCTACAACAACCGGCTGGACCGCTGGGAAGAAGAGCTGTTGGATGATCTGACTGCTACCGTGCCGCTGTCGCTCAAGCTTCGGGTAGCCTTCACCCATGCCCGCAGAGTACGAGTCGTCGATAGGGAGTTGGGTTGGCTCCAGATCCGCTTGCCGCAAACGCAGCAGGTGCTGTGGGCATTGGTTGCTCATGACCCCAGGTCGGGTCACGATTTGGTCTTGCTCACCAATATGCCCATCCACTCCGCGGCTGATGCCAAAGCCGCCTACACCGAATGGCGCCATCGGCCTCAGATCGAACATACCTACCGCTTTGACCAAGAAGATGGCCTCGACGTCGAAGATATGCGAGTGCAGACCATGGAGCGCATGCGACGCATCTTCGTACTCGTCCTGCTCGCCGCTCTGTTCGTCTACCATATCGCCCATGCCTGGCCTCAACCCATGGTCCTGTGGCTCCGCAACCTGGGAGGCAAACTGGGTTTCTCCTCTGACCTCGATGGGCCCTACGTTCTCCTGGCTGGGATCAGCGCCGTCTTTCTCACCGCCTCCACACTGGCTTTCGCGGCACAACATCCTTTCCCTAGAAGCGGAGGCACTTATGGGTAATCACCAATTTGTAGAGTCATTGACCCACTGATGTAGTTCTGGTATACTGTGTGCGGACCTGTTCTCCGCTATCGCCTGATCACTAGGCAGCTACGCAAGGAATTGGCACACGACCGGTTAACCAGGTGTGTCCTGCTAGCCATCATCACAGCACCACTTCACATCCTACATGGAACCCTCTGCCGTCAAGCCCTTTGTGGGTGGCCATGCATCCCTGGCGCGTCCAATGAGCGTCCAGGGGGCGCGAAAGGAGTAGACCAATGGGACGAATTGTAAGGATGCCTCTGCTAGTGCAGGACCGCCAGGATCTGCGTGACGTTGCCAAGCCAGGAGGCAGTGACTTGCTGCTTGCCACTCCTTTTGAGTGGATTGACGTCCGGAGTGACGCGGAGTTCTTTGATGGTCCGGTCACCTCACGGGTTGCCGTGCTCGACTTTGATGCGGAAAGCGGAGGTATCCGGCCTGGTGCCACCTTTCTGCCTCAGGGTGTGGGGAAGACAGTCTCCTGCTATGACGTTGCCCTGCCTGACATCGATGATACAGATGCAGTGATCCAAGCCTGCGAGTCGGATGCATTTGTCCAGGTCAGCACGTTTGCCACTGTAATGAAAGCCCTGCAGTTTTTCGAGGGGCCCGATGCACTGGGGCGGAGGGTGACCTGGGCCTTTGACTCGCCTCAACTGCTGGTTGTGCCCAGAGCGGGGCTGCTGGCCAACGCGTACTATGATCGCGAATCGAGTAGCCTACAGTTCTTTTACTGTCCCAGCACTGCCGGTCACATGATCTACACCTCGCTGTCGCCCGACATTATTGTCCACGAGACGGCTCACGCCGTGCTGGATGGCGTGGCACCCGATCTCTATCATTCGACCAGAACAGAGTCGATTGCCCTGCATGAGGCTGTGGCTGACCTGGCCGCGATCGTGCTCACGCTGCTGAATGACATGGTCATCTTTAGCGCGCTCCAGATCAGCAGTGCGAAGCTGGACATCGCTCGTGCACTGGCGAGGGTCGCCGAGGAATTCGGGAGCGAGATGCGACGAGATGTTGGCGTGGATTGCCTGCGTGTACTGGACAACCGGCGTACCCTCGATCCTGAAGTCACAGACCTGTCAGACCCCTATGAAGTAAGCGAGGTGATGTCGGGAGCTATTTACCAGACGTTTATCCACTCTGCTAGCGGCGTTGGCCCAACGGATTCTCGCGGAACCGCTGCCGATGCCACGCAAGGGCATGAACGTGAACAGACAGGCATTCCCTACGACGTGGATGAGAAGCGAGTCCGAGGCGCAGCACGCAGCGTGGCGAGACTGGCCTTCCGCGCGCTGGACTATCTGCCTCCCGGGGAAGCTTCGTTGGCCGACTATGGCCGGGCCATGATAGCGGCTCATATGGCGGTTCACGGCGGCAAACGGAAGGAGCAGTGCTGGCTAGCGCACGAGCTGGTGGTGAGGAAAGTAGTGCGAGACGAGAAGGAGCTAGAGTCCGGCGGCGGAATCGTTGGCATGGAACTCGTTGACGCTGATCCCCAGAGACTGGTTGACAGCGACGAGGAGGCAGAGCGTTTCGCTGAGCGCCACCGGGACCTACTTTGCATCCCCGGCGGGTCCGGTTTTCGAGTCCTGCCGCGGCGCAAGAGGGTGCGGGTGCCAAGTGGGAGCCCCAAAATGGCGCCCAGGCAGGATCTGGTCTTCAGGGTCGCGTGGGACGAGGAGGAGGAGCACAACCTTGGCTCCCAGTTCGATGCGCGGTGGGCATATCCTGTTGGAACTACCCTGGTCCTCGACTGGAATACAAGGAAGGTCCTATCGGTACTGACCACGGAGCAGGGGGAGGCCCAGTACACGGATCGGGCCCGGACGTTGCAGGGCTGGAGAACGCGGGGACTGCTTCGGACACCGACGGAGGCGGTAGGTCCCGATGCACAGCCTCTAAATAGCACGATCACCGCCGTGAAGACCGGTGGCAGGATGAAGGCACAGGGCTCGGCAAGGGTTCTGTGCAGCTAGGAGAGATTGTGATGAGCAAGCTGGTCGTTCGGGCATATAACGTGGGTTTCGGAGACGCTATTCTGGTGACGGTCCCTGACAGAGGCAGCCACAGTGGGAAGGAGACGATCCGCAGCATCCTGATTGACGTCGGCAACGTTGCAGCGGGCAAGGGAAGTGGCCACACGGTGTTTGAGGGCGTGGTCAAAGATATCCAGAGCAGATTGCGCGGTAGGCCTGTCGATCTCTATGTGATGACACACGAGCACTATGATCATGTGACAGGACTCTATGATGCCTTTGACCAATATGGCCTGCGGGTGGGGATCCACTACTCCTGGCTGACAGCGTCATCTGCCCCTGGCTACTATACACGGCATCCGGCAGCACTCCGGCGCAGAAATCTCATAGACGCGCACTACCAAGCCATCGGGAGACATCTTGCTGCGACCAAAGCATCGGAGGAGTCGGCCATGATGGGGTTGATGGCTAACAACAATCCGACCCGGACCAGGGCGCGTGTGCGATTTCTGCAGAAGCAAGGCGGAGCCTCGAAGCGGACGACCTACGTGTATGCAGGCCAGCAACTGCGTAGTGGGGTGCACCATCCGTTTGAGGAAGCGAGATTGAGCGTCCTGGCACCCGAGAAGGATACGTCCTGCTATCCGGTTGGGCTTCAGCCACTACCTCTGACCGCGACTTCGCTATCGGGTGAACCTGCGAGAGATGCCGCAGAGCCCTCAGCCCCTGTGCGGGCCCCTACCGGCGTAAACGAGGAAGCCTTTGCCCGCCTAGTGGAGCGCAGGAAGCGTGGCATCGCTACAGATGTCCTTGCCATAGACAAAGCGGCCAACAATACGAGCGTCGTTTTCATGCTGGAGTGGCGGGGCTGGCGACTCTTGTTCACAGGGGATGCAGAGGAGGCCAGTTGGGTCACGATGGAGAAACTGGAGAGAGGGCTGAAGCCGGTTCACTTCCTGAAGGTTGGCCATCATGGCAGCATCAATGGAACGCCTCATGATTCGATACTGGAGACGATACTGCCGGCCAAGCCGCTGGACTCGCGCAAGCGTGTCGCGCTGGTCTCCACGTGTTATGGAACTATTTATGGGGACGTTCCCAATCAGGCAGTACTGGATCGTCTTGGCGAAAACCGCGTATCGCTGAGGTCAACCGCCAAAGTCCCCCGCGGGGAAGCTGTGGAAGAGTCTTTCAGCGGCTAGTTGGTAGACTGACCCTTCCGCTGCGCAATCTCGGCGGAGGAGTCTGCGGTTGAAGCGTTCTAGTTGACCAATGGTGCGCAGGTGCCTGCGTTCCCAGGCAAGGAACTGCTGTTCTAGATGGTAATAGGTGGCAATGGAGCCAAAGTCACAGCATAGAGTGGCGACAGCCCCAGATTGGGAGTCGCAGTAGGGACGGACGACCTTCAGGTAGTGGCGTAGAGCGCCCATTGCCGAGCTTGACGGAATGTGTTATACTGTAGATGCCTGCGTTCTAGGGTTCCGGGGAGAGAGAAAGGAGGCAGTGGGAAATGGACTCTTTGCGCCAGGACCTTCCCGGGGCTGTTCACACGGCCCTTCGAAAGTGGCACACAGGCCAGCAGGACGACCTGCCCTGGACCGAGATGCTCACCATTGCGGTGCACTTGGCCGGATCCCCTGTGCCCAATCTCGACTTGGCCGTGAAAGAGCTTTTGATCGAGGCGCTGAATGCCCTGGAGAAACAGGCGGGAGGCGATGGCGCCCAGATCCTCCGCCTGCGCTTCCTGGACGGCCACACAGCGACGGGCACCGCCAATCGCCTGAACCTTTCCACGGATGTCGTGTACAAAAGTCAGCGCGCCGCCATCGCCGATCTGGCCCAGATCATCTGGCAGGCCGAAGTCGAGGCTCGTTCAACCCGAAAGGCGCATATTGTGGGCAGGCTGGACATCAAGGATCCGCCCCGCCTCTTTGGCGTGAACGACAAACTGGCCGAACTGAGCACCGTGCTGACCAGCAAGGATGGACCCTGGATGCTTGCCGTGGTCGGGATCGGCGGCATAGGCAAGACATCC
>JBFFCR010000283.1:0-5565 GCA_041559855.1 Anaerolineae bacterium
ACACCTGTGCCAGCCGGGATCGACTGGTTTCGCCCCGACCTGGTGGATCGCTATTTCAGGCTCTACTATCCCGCCCTCGGGCTATCACGAGACGAGTTCCTCGGGCTGGGCCGGACGAGTACAGAGGATACCAATGGCTACTTTTGCATGGCTATCCTTGCCATGCGCCTGGCAAACCGAACGAATGGAGTCAGCCAGCTCCATGCCCGGGTATCCCGCGAGATGTGGCAGCAGGTCTGGCCGCAGTTGCCAGCCGCCGAAGTGCCAATCATCGGCATCACCAACGGCATCCACCCACGCTCGTGGATCTCTCACGACATGGCCGATCTGTACGATCTCTATCTTGGCCCGCGCTGGATCGAGCGCCCGGCCGAACTCTCGATATGGCAACGCGTCATGCGTATCCCGGATGAGGAGCTCTGGCGTACTCACGAACGCCGCCGCGAACGGCTGGTCGCATTCGCGCGCAGAAGGCTGCGCACGCAGTTGGAGAAGCGAGGTAGCAGGCCCTCAGAGATCCAGCAGGCCGAGGAGGTGCTCGATCCTGAGGCACTGACCATCGGCTTTGCCCGGCGTTTCGCCACGTACAAGCGCGCTACCCTGCTATTCCGGGATATTGAGCGTCTAGCGCGAATCGTCAGCGAGAGGGATCGGCCTGTACAACTCATTTTCGCCGGCAAGGCGCATCCAAAGGACAACCCCGGCAAGGAACTTATCCGCCAGATCATTCACCATGCCCGCAGGCCCGAGTTGCGCAACCGCGTGGTGTTCATCGAGGACTATGATATTGCCGTGGCTCGCTATCTGCTGCAAGGCGTCGACATCTGGCTGAACACGCCGCGCCGCCCCCACGAGGCCAGCGGCACCAGCGGCATGAAGGCCACCGCCAACGGCGCCCTGAACCTCAGCGTCTTGGATGGCTGGTGGGACGAGGCCTACACACCCGAGACTGGATGGGCCATCGGCCGCGGTGAGGAGTACGACAGCGATCAACTCGACTATCAAGATGAGGTAGAGGCCAATGCCCTCTATGACCTGCTGGAAAAAGAGATCGTGCCGGCGTTTTACGAGCGTGGGCGTGACGGCCTGCCCAGGGGTTGGATCGCCAGAATGAAGGCCGCAATGCGCGATCATGCCGGGCTGTTCAACACGAACCGCATGGTACGCGACTACACCGAATTGTGCTACGAGCCCTCTGCCATGCGGAGCGAATGCTTGATGCAGCATGACCTGGAGAGGGCCAAGTCCTTGGCGGTCTGGAAGGCCGGCGTCCGCCAGCATTGGCCCAGGATCCGCATCGAGCGCGTCTGGGCCGACACCGCAGAGGGCCAGGAGCTAAAGGTCGGCGATCAACTGCAGGTACAGGCGCAGGTGCACCTGGGAGACCTAAAGCCCACTGACGTAGCCGTCGAGATCTATTACGGCTCGCTGGACTCAGAAGGCTTGATCGTCCACGGACAAGTGCTGCCCACGTTGATCGCCCAGTCCAAGGGAAGCGGCTCCTATCTGTTTGCCGGCGCCATCATCTGCCGCACCAGCGGCCGGCACGGCTATGCCGTGCGCGTCCTACCCAAGCATGAGGATCTGGACAATCCGTTCGAGATGAACCTGGTGCTCTGGGGCGGCTAGCAAAAGCGCTTGTCCACTGGCAGCACTGGGTCAATCGAGCGGAACCCAGAGCGTCTGCCCAAGGGACGATTGCCAAGAAGGGAGCCAGCTGAAAGACGGGCACAGATCGATCATCAGGGCTTTGCAGGCCGAGGAAGAGCCCAGCCCGTCATGTCTGGAGGTAGGATGATGACCAGCACGGTGCGAAGGCTAGTCCCGATTCTCGTGATTGTCTGGACATCTGCTATCACTACGGCGCGCGCCATACGGCTGCCCAATGACTTCTCAGAGGCTCATTGGCTGCTGGACTATCGCTTTGGATTCATGAAGCGGGGACTCATCGGTTCAATCTGTAGTGGTCTTATGACGCTTATTGGTCGCCAGATGACTCCGCACATCATCGTGGTGCTGTCTGCGGTTACATACATGTGCTTCTTCGCCGCTATGTTTCTTCTATTGTGGCGGTCCCTTCATCGACATGCTATGGAGGGCAATGCACAACTCACAGCTCTGATCTTCGCCTCGTCGCCGTTTCTGGTCATGAACGCGCATCTCTTTGGTTACTTTGACGCGCTTCTCTATGTGTTCGCAATAGCTGCAGCTGCGTTGACACTACTGGATCGTCCCTTTCTTGCTGCGCTTATCTCGGTCATAGCGATTCTTTCACACGAGAGCTACATTCTTATCGGGTTCCCCCTGGTGTGCCTTGCGACCGTTCTGTTCCTTCTATCTCACGGTTCTCGCTCACGATGGCCAGCGCACGTCATGGCCCTTTGCTTGCCTCTCTTGACATTTGCATCAGTTCCCCTCTTGCAGTCTTTGGCGAGTGACAGGATCGTTCTTAGGCAGCAACTCACAGAGTATCTGGATGCATTTGGATTCGTCGCCACGCGCAGCAAGGGGGTTGCCGAATGGCAAACCACAACAGCTCTGGAGTTCTTCCGCTCGCAGTGGCAGCAGGTTGGCATGCGGCTTCTGGCACCTGGCGTTCTGGCAAACATAGCGCCGTCCCTGCTGGCAATCCTGTACTTCATCTACTCCTCGCTTCGCGTGCAAGGCTTTAGCCTGTTGTCAGTCGTGCTGCTGGTCGCGGTTTGCTCTCCTCTCGCCATGCACATGGTGGCCTGGGACACCTCGCGGATCTCAACGTACACTCTTGGCGGATCATTCATCGCGTGGTGGATACTGACAGAAACACGAGAACCTCAGAAGACACCTAACGCTCTGGCGCTTCTCGCAGTGCCGGCTATCCTGGTGAACGTATTCGGCCGGATACCGTTGATGGATGATGAGGTTGAGCGGTTCTCACACGTTGAGCGTCTACTGCTGTACACGCCTGCCTTTATCCTCTTGCTAACCGTCGTGGTCAACAACCTTGCGCCCGAGTTTGCGGCGGGCTTGAGAAAGAAGCGGACTCCCATCACAACCATGAGCCACGGCAAGGATAGTGAGTCGTCTCCAGATTCGAGATGACGACTGAAGTCAAAGGCCGCACGATAGACACCGCGCAGGCGCCCAGCGGTTCGAGACATCTCTCTTGGTGCACACCGCCTCCCAACGCCCGATTTGACGTATCCCAGAACCGTGGTATAATGGCTTCACTATGAGCACTGCGATCCGGATCCTGGGCCACCATCACCATCACAGAGCCTTGCCGCAAGACTGGGAAGGTCCGATTTGCTGCATCTGATCGAACCCTGAGATTCACAACAGAGCCCTCCCGGTCAATCTGGGAGGGCTCTTTCATTCCAGGAGTGTTTCATGACTCAACACACGGACGTACGTCTATCGTTACCCAGCAAGGGCCGGCTGGCCGAGACGGCGCTGGGCTTTCTGGCGGCCTGTGGCTTGGCGGTAGACAAGCCTAATCCCCGCCAATATGCTGCCAGCATTCCCGCTCTGCCGGGGCTGACGGTTTTGTTTCAGCGACCCGGTGACATTGTGGTCAGCGTGCGCGACGGTAGTGTGGATTTTGGCATCACCGGCATGGACGTAGTGAATGAACGCCGGGGCGACAATGGAGACGTGCTGGTGCTCCACGACGCGCTCGGCTTTGGCCATTGCCGCTTGTGTCTGGCCGTACAGGAGTCGTGGGATACTGTGCACACCATCGCCGACTTGGCTGATCACGCCGCCAGGCTGGAGCGTCCCCTACGCCTGGCAACCACCTTTCCCAGGCTTATTGGCGCCTTTCTATCGAGCCATGGGGTCGCTTCTTTTACCCTCATCCAGGCCGAGGGCACTCTGGAGGCGGCCCCGGCCATAGGCTATGCCGATCTGATCGCCGACCTGGTATCCTCCGGGCAGACACTGCGCGACAACCGGCTGCGTCCCCTCGAGGATGGGACCATCCTTAGCTCGCAGGCCGGGCTGATCGCCAACCGCGACGCGCTGCGGCAGCGCCCGCAGGTGCTGGACACCGCCCGCCACATGCTCGAGTTCATCGAAGCCCATCTGCGCGCCGCCGAGCACTTGAGCGTGATAGCCAACATGCGCGGTCCGTCACCACAGGCTATCGCCGAGCGGATGTTTGCCCAGGATACCCTCAGCGGCCTTCAGGGACCGACCATATCGCCCGTGATCGTGCAAGAGGGCAACCCAAACTGGTACGCGGTTCACATTGTCGTCCGCCGCCAGCAGCTCTTTCAGGCGGTCGCGGGACTGCGAGCCATCGGCGGCAGCGGTGTCGTCGTGACGCCAGTGACCTACATCTTTGAGGAAGAACCGGCTCGCTACCGCGCCATGATGGAAGCCATTCAAGAAGGTAAGGGTGGCACTGTGAGCACTGGACGAGGCGAACGGCAAGCTGCCGGCCCAGCCAGCGGGAGATAGACCCGAGGTGACGAGGATGAAGATCTACGATGATTGGACGGAGGCGATGACGACGGTCCTCCGCAGACGTGACCTGACCGCGCCAGACGAGGTACCGGAACCGGTGAGGACCAGCATTCGCCGCGTGTTCGGCCAGGGGCTGGCACCTGACGAAGCCGTGGCGCGCATCCTGGCCGATGTCCGGCACCGTGGCGACGAGGCACTGTGCGACTGGTCCGCGCGCATTGATCGCACGTCTCCGGATCAGCTTGAAGTCCCGCGCGAAGTCTGGGCAGCTGCCCACGAGACCCTGTCTACCGACCTGACCGAGGCGCTGGGCGTGGCCGCGGAGCGCATCCGCGCCTTTCACGCCCACCAGACGATCACCTCCTGGACAGCCAGTGATCTGGGAGGGGCAGTCGGCCAGCGGGTGACGCCCCTGGCGCGCGTCGGCATATACGTGCCAGGGGGCACGGCTCCCCTACCCTCCTCCCTGCTAATGACGGCCATCCCGGCGCGTGTGGCCGGCGTCGACGAGGTCGTGGTTTGTACCCCGCCTGGGCCTGAGGGGATAGTCCCTGACATCATCCTGGCAGCCGCGCAGGTGGCCGGGGTGGACCGGCTCTTCCGGCTTGGCGGGGCACAGGCGATCGGCGCGCTGGCCTATGGCACCGCTTCCGTCCCAAGGGTAGACAAGATCTTCGGTGCAGGGGGCCTGTTTACCACCTTGGCCAAGCGGCAGGTCTATGGTCAGGTAGGGATCGACGGGCTCTACGGGCCCACAGAGACGGTGGTCATCGCCGACAACTCGGCCGACCCGGTCTGGGTCGCCGCCGACTTGCTGGCCCAGGCAGAGCATGATCTCCTAGCTACAGCTATTTTGCTCACCCCCTCTCACAAACTGGCCTGTGCGGTGCAGTCCGAGGTTGCCCGCCAGTTGCCCGGCCTTGAGCGCGGCAATCTGGCAGCGGCGTCGCTGGAGGGGCAGGGAGCCATTGTCCTCACACCAGACCTAGAGACAGCCGTGCGCCTGGCCGACGAGTTTGCCCCAGAGCACCTGTGCCTCTCGATCCGCGAACCGGAGCAGTGGGCGGAGCGAATCCGCAACGCTGGCGGGCTGTTCCTGGGCGAGCACTCGTTCGAGGT
>JBFFCR010000284.1:0-5556 GCA_041559855.1 Anaerolineae bacterium
AGGACGACGATGGCAAGGCTATTGAGCAGGGCGATCAGATTGCTGATCCGCACGCGGGTAAGGTTCCTTGAGACGTTGACTAGGATTGACGCTGTCGAACCGGTTCCCACCACGGTTGCGAGCAAGCGCTCGCTGACCATGCCGGCCACAAAGACGAACAGCTGCACTATGCCTAATAGCCTGACGGCGCTCATCTCGTTGTTCTTCCTTTCCTCAGATGGTTTCCTTCACAGCACCAGAGGCATCTCTTGCCAGACTCCTCGTCCGGTTTCTTACATGGTCAGGGTTGCGAACAGATTGGATTCTCTACCCGCCCTGCAGGTCCCCGTGCTGGTGACCCTGGTCATGCACCGGGCTCGAGAACTACTTTGCCAGCATAGCCGCCGCGTTCGAGGACCTCGTGGGCGCGGGCGGCTTCGGCCAGCGGCACGCGCTCCGCCACCACCGGATTGATCCTGCCTTCTGCTACCGCATCCACGAGTTCCGCCAGCGTCTCGCGGTACCAGTCATTGTGCTCCGCCGCGAACTCGGCCAGGTTGGGGGACATGCGCGCACGCTTGCCGTCAGGCACGAGCATGAGCAAGCCCACCGTCAGCAGGCTAAACACAATGACCCGCACGCCGCCCTTTGGCATCGCTGCCATGCCAAAGGACACCAGTCGACCGCCTTTGCGCAGGGCCCGGTAGGAGCGCCAGATCTGCCCCGCGCCGCCGACAGGGTCGAACACGGCATCCACCCCGTCGCCGGTGAGGCTGCGGATCCGCTGCAGAAAGTCCTCATTCCGGTAGTCGATCGGCGTGGCGCCCAAAGCGGACACGGTCTCGTGGTTGTACTTGGACGCCGTGCCGTACACCTCCAATCCCGCCACCCTGCCCAGCTCCACCAGCGCGCTCCCCACGCCGCCCGCGGCCCCGTGGACCAGCACCCGCTCTCCCGGCTGGACGTGGGCGGTTGGATGCAGCAGCATCTGCGCCGTGAGATAGTTCGCCACCAGGCAGACGGCCTGGGCCGGATCGACGCCCTCGGGGACGGGCGCCAGCTCGCTGGCCGGCACGCAGATGAACTCTGAGTAGCCGCCGCCGCGCGGATAGCCTACAACACCCTGCCCCGGCTCGAGGGACGTCACCCCGTCGCCCAGCTTGTCCGCCACCCCGGCAATGTCCTCGCCGGGGGTGTAGGGCAGGGGCGGGGACGCCGGGAGCGAACCAGAGCTCCGGTGCATCAGATCGTAGGCAGATACACCGGCAGCCAGCACCCTCACCCGGACCTCGCCGGGTCCGGGCTCGGGGAGATCCTCTGCCACCATCTGCAGCACCTCCGGCCCGCCGTGACGGGTCACGACAATTCGATGATTCTGCCTATCCTGCGAGCCATACTCTGTACTAGTCGCTTGCATGGACGCTCTCCTTCCTGTTCTTGGCTGGTCCGCCCGGTCTGCCGGAGCAAGCAATCGGGCCTAGCATACTCACACGCCTCGGCCTGCGACCCCACGCGGCGAGATCATCGTTCGACAGGTTCAGGATGATCTCCCGTGACTGCTCACGGCGAGCGCAGGGGAAAGGTCTCGGCCTGCTCCGGCGTGAGGAGATTGTTCCTGACCACGTTGGCAATCGCCCTGAAAAGCGTGATGACCAGAAAGGTGATGAACGCGGTCTGATAGTCGATGACCTTGACAAAGCCAAGCACGATCGGTACCCACCAGATGAGATTGTAGGTGACGAGGATGAGCCGGTTGACGGTGCCCGGCTGGGCCGGTGCGGGCTCGCCAGATTTCTCGCGGAGCCATGCGAACCGCATGGATGCATGCTGCTCGACGATCACTCAGTAGAGCACCCCGATCACCACCATGCCGATAAAGCCTCCCAGCTCTGAGGCCAGCGACGTGGAGAGGGCAACTGCCGCATACGCCACAACCGCGAGCCCCAGTCCCAGCGCAAGCCCATTGTTCCACCGTACAGTCAGGAACTTTTCTTTGTTCATGCCTCCATCCTTTCCCTAACTCGATTTCGGTCAACGTTACCTTCACCGGATCTCCCAGCCCACCTCTTCAACGGGTGGAGAAACCAGACGAGAATCCGTGACTTCAATCCGATTCCCTACATCGGAATCCTTGGACCTTCGACAACCAAGCCTGTGTCCTCGGCATCGCATCACCAGCCCAACACCCGCCCGGCGAGGAGTTGAAGAACCGTCAGTATCAGCGGGAGTGCGATCGCAGCGAGTGCCCACTGAGCGGTTTCCGGCCTCCATGGCCAGGTGGGTATCGCTGCTATCCGCCTCTGCTGAATCTCCAAGCTGGCGATTATGCCATTCAGCCCCTCTACGGTCCCATAGTCGCGATCACCAACTGCATCGTTGAACCTGGAAATGACGTCTTCGAAGCGCAGATCGATCTCGTGAAGCGCGCTCTGCTTCTCCGTCTCTATGAGTCTGTGAGCGCCAAACAAGGGCCAGACAAAGACGACAGCAGCCAAGACCGAAAACGCCCCCAGAAAACCAACGCTTACCGGATCCGACAGCAAATCGGGGTTGATCAGCATCCAACCATACATGCCAAACACCAGCCCCACCGCTGTTGACGCAGTGAGTTTGGAAAAGGCCTGTACAGGCCCCAGATCGAACAGGCGGATGCGGACATGGTTCGAGGTGATGGTGTGCACCAGACGAAGCTGCCGAAAGGTGTGGTAGAAGAATGGGCCGAACAAAAACGCAGGGCTCTTGTCAATGATATGAAAGACGACGGCAAAGACGGGTAGTTGCTCAAGGGCTGTGAATCTGGCCGGTGCCGATCCTAGTTGCTCCGTGAGGATGTAAAACCCCAGCAGGCCTACGCCGGCACCCAACGCCGCGAGAGAAGGCATGTTCGAGAGCATGTACTGATACTTGTCGAACTCCGCTTCCGTGATCTCCATCGTGGGTCTCATGACCTTCAGGGCCGTCACAGCCTGACGGTCAAGCAGGTGAATCAATGCCAGGAGAAAGGGAATGGACGCTCCATTGAAGACGATGAGTGGCAGGAGCACCTGAGCTCTTGCCAGTCCCCCATCCAACCAGAGAAAGAGCATCTGAATCAGTATCAATCCAGATCCGAGAATGCCATAGAAGACCCAAGCCGGCATCGGCAGCCTCTCAACCCAATCGGTGAAGCGATCGAGCCAGCTGGGCCTGTATGGTCGCTCCTGAGAACTGGCAATTGTCGTCTTGGCCATTTCGATACTTCTTGACTTTCCTGCCTTGCCTCCCACCTGACGCGGCTGGCGGGGCGCGTGGGGTCTGGTCTCGGTCTGTCAGGAGTCGTCGTGCACCACCGTGATGACAACGTTTCCCTTCTTGTGACCCTTCTCGACGTAGCGAAAGGCCTCGGCGATTTGCTCCAGAGGATAGCGTCTGTCAATCACCGTCCCCAAATGGCCCGCCTCGATCAACTCCTTCAAGACGATCAGGTTATCAAGTCTGGCGGGCGCTCCCTCCATCTTGACCCGCTTGGTGCCTACCTTTGAAGTCCAGAGCGTCTGAAAGAGGACCGTTGCTTGGGGTAGAGTGTTCAGATATACCCCGTTCTCCCTGAGCGAGCTCTTGCAGTGGCCAAACGAGCTCTTTCCCACCGCGTCGAAAATGACATCGTAGGTCTCGCCGCTCTCGGTGAAATCCTGCTGTGTGTAATCGATGACCTTATCGGCGCCGATAGACTTAACCAGGTCAATGTTGGTGGTGCTGCACACCCCGGTCACCTCTGCGCCATAGTACTTGGCCAACTGCACCGAAAAGGTGCCGATCCCCCCAGAAGCGCCGATGATGAGGACGCTCTGCCCGGCCTGGACATTCCCCAGGTCCCTGACAAAGTGCAGCGCGGTGTTTGCTATCACGGGAATGGTGGCAGCTTCCTCGAACGTCATATTGGCCGGTTTGGCCGTCAGCACAGCATCCTCGGGCAAGCAGACGTATTCAGCATGAGCGCCAAAGGCGGGCTCGGTTGTGCCAAAGACCTGGTCGCCCTCTCTGAATCTCGTCACGTCCTTGCCCACAGCCTCCACCTCTCCGGCCAGATCGAACCCCAGGATGTTGTTCGAGGGTTTCAAGAGCCCGAACTGCATGCGCATGGGCAGGAAGAACAGCTTGGGCACGAATGTGAGATTGCGCATGTTGCAGTCCGAGGTCGTGACCGTGGTGGCATGGATTCTTATCAGTACTTCATTGTCCTTGGGAACAGGCGTTTCTATCTCTTTGAGCTGAAGCTCATCCGGTGGTCCGTATGCCGTGTGCAGAATCGCCTTCATGCTTACCCTCCAGGGATGATACAAACCCGGGCAGCGCGCGACCGCCCCTCCGCCAGTCAGTCTCCCGGCCTGTGGCACAGGCTCAGACCACCCACTTCCATGCATACCAGATGGTCAGACCATTCCACACGAAACTCACAACGATCAGGAAATTATCGTAGGCTCCCTTGTAGGGAAGGCCAAGGAGATTGAAAATGATGACGGCTATGGCCACGGAGACGTTGATCCAGCGAATCGCGGGATACCCTACCGTCAGGGTCAACACGAGCATGACAATCGGAACCAACATTATGGCCGCGATTCCCAACCACATTGTCTGCGTTCCCGGTTTGCCCATGAGCTCTCCCGGTATATGGTCGCCGGCGAATAGCCGCATCACGTCGCCCCAAAGATAGGTCAGCATCACGGCTACCCACAGTCCTGCCAGGACGATCCTAGTATCCAGCATATTTCCATTGCCTCCTTGATTCATCTAGCTCTGTCCAGTCCTTTCCGTTCTATTCCGCCCAACTCGATTATTTACCCATGATCACGAATGACTTGCTGTGCAAACTCCTTTGCCTTGCACAGATCATGCTCATCGGGATGCTTTCTTGCCTCCTCCACATACACCGCCCACTCGTCTTCATCGGTCAGAATCCTACTGTGGATGAACTGCTCGATGGGAGGCGATGGCGCACCTTGACATCCAAAGTAGCCCAGGAATGCAATGCCTTTCTCCTGGCTCGCCTGGCGGAAGGACCGCGGGCAGCCTGAGGCCCATCTCTCGTACAGCTCGCGCTGTCTGTCCCCGCCTTCGGGCAACAGGCTGGAATGAGTGGCAAAGCCGGCCAACTTATAAGACGGTGAGGCCGGGATCCGGTCCAGGACCCGCTTGACCGGCCTGGCCAGATCGGCGTCGTGACAGGCTGAACCCAGAAAGACCAGGTCGTAGGCTCCTAGCGTGTCCGCTGTGACCGCGCCGACCTCCCTCAGTGTAGCCTCATGCCCTTGGGCTGCCACCTCGTCACCGATTGCCCGTGCCACTTGGGCCGTGTTACCCGTTTCTGAATAGTATGCGATCAGGATTTTCATGCTTTGCCTTGCTTTCCTCCTCATTCAGCATCTAGAGCCTTAGGCAACCAGCCGTCTTATAGAGCAACCTAATGGAACTTGGGCAATTGGAGTGGAGGCTTGAGCCGGAAAGACCGCCTGAAGGCTCGACTCCACCATCCAAACTCTATTTGAGTTGCGAATTAGAATGCAGGCCATTCGGTTGCGGGTAGAGCTCCTCCACCTC
>JBFFCR010000285.1:0-5523 GCA_041559855.1 Anaerolineae bacterium
GCGCAACTAGCATACCACAATCGAGAGAGTATGTCAATCACAATGCGCGTTGGCCGGATGGTCGGACAGAAAGGCTGGCCTTGGAGTCGCTTTGGCCGCCGGCAAGGGGTGTGGTATAATGCGCTCGGCACGACAACCCATGATCGCCATCACGCCTGCTCAGGGATCGACATAATGCACGAACGGCTGGAATTCGTCAAGGACCTGGCGCGGGAAGCCGGACGGCTCACGCTGGAAGGGCATGGCAGGTGCGGCCAGATGTCCAAGGATGGCCAGGACGGGTACGACATTGCCACGGTCTTTGATTTTCGAACGGAGGAGTTGGTCAAGAGGCGCATCCTCGAGACGTTCGGCGAGCCCGTCCTTGGAGAAGAGAATGGGCTGCTCGGCGATCCGGGGGTCGCCGAGGGCGCGCTGTGGATCGTCGATCCTATCGATGGCACCTTTAACTATCAGCGTGGGCTGCCCCTCTATGCTGTCAGTATCGCCTTCTGCCAGGAGGGGATTCCCGTGTGCGGGGCGATCTTTGTGCCTGCCCTGAACCAGCTAACCTTTGCGGCCAAGGGCTCGGGCGCTTTCCTGATCGATGGCGACGCGGTGGCGCCTGTGCCTATCAGCGTCAGCCGGGAAACGGACTTGAACAAGCTGGTGATCAGCCTGGCTGGCGGTGACCTGTACAGGCTCGTGGCAGCCTGTGCCGATGAACAGATCCCGTGGCGGTCTCTGCGCCTGCCCTTGTGCGCCGTCTCGTCCCTGGCGTTTGTCGCGTCCGGGCGCGCCGATATCTTTAGCGACACAGCGTTGAGCCTGTGGGATGTCGCCGCCGGAGACATTATCTTGAGAGAGGCAGGAGGTCCCGCCATCGTCGACTATCAGGGCACTGCCATATTCCCCGAGTATGTACATAGGCGATTGCGCCTGGAGGACACGGCCAAGTTCCCGTGCATCGCGGCCTCCAGCCCGGCGTTGATTGAGCAGCCCATGGGCAGGCTGATATCCGCAGCAGGCTTGCGCGCCGGGACTCGGGTCGGTTCCGATTGAACCACGTGGAAGGGGGTGAGCAAATGGGCAATCCAAAGGTAGGCATTCTTCATCCAGGGAACATGGGCATATCGATCGCTGCCTCGGCGCAGAACGGCGGCTGCGAGGTTTACTGGGCTTCAGAAGGCCGCAGCGCCCAGACTCGCGGGCGGGCCGAGAAGCACAACCTGCGCGACGCTGGGACCTTGGCGGATCTTTGCCATACCTGTTCCATTCTCATCAGCGTCTGCCCGCCCCACGCTGCCGAGGATGTGGCGGGCCAGGTCCTGGCCTGCGACTACACCGGCCTTTACCTCGACGCCAACGCCATTTCGCCGCAGCGGGTGGCGCGCATCGGTGAACGGATGGCGGCTGCCGGTGTGGCGTTTGTGGATGGCGGCATCATCGGCGGCCCAGCCTGGGAACCAGGCAGGACCTGGCTCTATCTCGCCGGCGAGCAAGCCGGTATAGCAGCAGCCTGTTTCTCAGCAGGTCCCCTGGAGACCCACATTGTTGGAGAGGAGAGCGGCAAAGCATCGGCGCTGAAAATGTGCTACGCGGCCTGGACCAAGGGGAGCACGGCCCTGCTGAGCGCTGTTGTCGCTGCTGCGAATGCGCTCAATGTCTGGGAGGAGCTGCGCACACAATGGGACCGCGACTGGCCCGATTTTTCCGGGCAAGCAGTTGGCCGCGCCCGGCGGGTCACAGACAGAGCATGGCGCTTTGCCGGTGAGATGGACGAGATTTCGTCCACGTTCGAGGCAGTCGGCGTGCCCGGCGAGTTCCATGCCGGCGCTGCCATCCTCTATCGCCGTCTCGCCCACTTTAAGGACGCGCCGGAAACCCCGTCTTTGGAAGAGGTGCTGCAGTCGCTCACAGAGATCGCTGGCAATCGAGAGCCCTGAGCCTGTCAGGGCTCTGCGAGACCGTGGGAAGGATATCGTCATGGAGACCCTTCAACTTGAGATCAGAGGCTCGGTAGCCTGGGTTTGGCTGAACCGCCGCCGCCAATTGAACGCCATCAACGGAACGACGTTGGCCGAGCTCCGAGAGGCGTTCGAGGCGCTGAGGCAAGATGAGCATGTGAACGCCATCGTCCTGGCTGCTCGCGGCCTGGTCTTTTGCGCTGGTTTCGACGTGGGCTGGATGGCTGCTCAGGACGCCGAGACGGCTGCCCCTGAGCTTCCCGACATCGAGGCAGTCTTTGACACCCTCGAGGCGTGCGCCAAGCCGGTTGTCGCCGCCGTGCAGGGAGCGGCCATGGGCGGCGGATTGCTGTTGACCCTCGTGGCGGATGCATGTCTGGCCTCCGAGCATGCGAGCTTTGGCGCGCCAGAGGTCAAGCTCGGGTTCTTTCCCAACCTGCGCCTGATCCCGCGCTTGGAGCGGATGGTCGGCTTGCGTGCTGCCAAACAGATGGTGCTCACGGGCGAGCCGGTGAGCGCATCTACGGCTCTGGACTGGGGCCTGGTGGATCGTGTGTTGCCTTCCAAGGATCTGCACGCTGAGGCTCAAGCCCTGGCTGAGAAATTGGCTGCGCTACCTCCGTTCGCTGTCCAATCGGCCAAGGCCGCCTTCAGCGCCATGCACCGCCCGGACTATGTGGCCTGGGAGCGGAAGCAATTTGCCGAGTGCTGGGCACGGCCCGAGCGCGAGGCAGCCATGCAGGCGTTTCTTGCGTCCCGGAGGAGGTAGCCCCACAGGAGTGATCAAGTGCGGGCCAGCAATCTGCAACCTTTGCCTTATGCTCGCATCCCATACACTGTATGGGCATACAAAACCTAAGGAGTGAACTATGAAGTGGAAATCAGTCGTGCTCGTCGTCGCCGTCCTCACCCTGCTGGCGTTTGTCCTGTCTGCGTGCGGTCCGGAGATCGAGGAGCGAGCCATCGCTACCGCCAGTAGTCCGGAGGTCGAGGAGAGCCCTACTGAAACACCGGATGATTCCGACATTGACAAGAGCGAGATCACAACTGAAAGTGGGCTGCAATACACAGAGATCGAGCGCGGCGATGGCCCTGTGCCTGAAGCGGGAGACATCGTCACCATCCACTACACCGCTTGGTTGGAGGATGGTACTGAGCTCGACAACTCGTATGACAGTGGCCAGCCGGCCTCCTTTATCCTCGGTCAGGGGATGGTCATCAAAGGATGGGATGAAGGCGTCGCCCTGATGAATCAAGGCGGCAAGGCCAAACTGGTTCTGCCTCCAGCGTTGGCTCTGGGGGAGACCGGTAGCGGCGACGGGACGGTCCCGCCCAACGCGACGCTTGTATTCGAGGTTGAACTGATCTCACTCTATGAAGGAGTGCCAGAGGCGCCAATGACACTTGAGGAGAAAGACTACGTAACAACAGATAGTGGGCTCAAGTACCATGACTTTGTAGTGGGTGAGGGCGCCTCGCCAGAGACAGGCCAGAGCGTCACCGTTCACTATACCGGGTGGCTGGAGGACGGAACCAAGTTTGACAGCTCCCTCGATCGCGGGCAAGCATACGCCTTTACCATTGGCATGGGGAAAGTGATCGCCGGATGGGATGAGGGCGTCGCCACCATGAAAGTGGGCGGCAGACGGCAGTTGGTGATCCCCTCAGAGCTCGGCTATGGCGAGCCGGGCCGCGGCGTCATCCCACCCAACGCGACGCTCATCTTTGAGGTAGAGCTTCTCGCTGTGAGGTAGGTCACCGGAAGCGCCAGGCAGTTTCAGCTTATAGCCGCAACGAGGACGGGCAGACCATAGCGCGCTGTGGCCTGCCCGTCCTGATCGCGCGCGTGGCGTCTTCCATCATCGCGCAGTGTACAGGTTCACTATCTGCGCCGCATGATCCAAGACACTGCGGCGCAGGGCCACCGGCGCAAGGACCTCGACAGCGCGTCCGAAACTCAGGATGCGGTCCCTCGCCCCTTCCAGCGACTCGAACGGGAGGGTGACGGTCACCCAGCCGTCGGAATCCGGCGGCCCGGCGCGCCCAATCGCCTCTCTGATCGTCTCACCAAAGTAGTACGGGAGCCAGTTGACGAATTCTGCCGACACGCGAGCGGTGACCGGATACACGGGGCGGTTCTCTTCGGCTGCGGTGCACCATCCCTGCCAAAAGGCAGGCAGGTCGAAATCGGCAGGGCGCAGGCAGGGCTCATCCAGCAACCTTGCGTCGACTATCCGCGATGCCCGGTAGACGCGGACCGCATCCTGCCGGGCGCACACCAGGTGCCAGACGTTGGCCTTGGCGACGAGTCCGTAGGGCTCGACCACCCACTCTGCCTGGGCCTCGAACCTCAGCTGATAGGTGATCTCCAGCCGTCGATCCTGCCACAGCGCTTGCTGGATCGTGCCTAGGTGGGGCACGGGCTCCCTGGATTCGAACCAACCCTCCGAATCCAGGTGGATGCGCTGGCGCACCCGCTCTTCTATGTGCCGGCGCGTGGCAGGGAGAGCAGCCGATAGCTTGAGCAGAGCCGCCTTCAACTCACCATCCACCCCCAGTTCAGCCAGCGGCGCCGGGATGCTGAGCATGAACAGGGCACGCATCTCGTCCTGCGTCAGTCCGGTGAGCGTTGTGCGATAGCTGTCGAGCAGCGCGCAGCCGCCGCCTGGTCCGCGCTCGGCGTACACCGGAACTCCTGCCATGCTCAGAGCATCCAAATCCCGGTAGATGGTCCGAACTGAGACCTCAAGCTCTGCAGCCAAGTCCTGGGCCGTCATACGCCCTCGTGCCTGGAGCAGCATCATAATTGACAGCAGCCGGTCAGCACGCATCCCAACCTCCCCTCAGATTCAGCATCTTCTTCAAGTCTATCACAAAATCCTGACAGTAGATGTCAGGTATTGTATGGTAGAATGTCCCTGTCTCCAGGAGATGCCGCAGGCTAGCGAGTCCCTCCTGGGATAGCATTCACAAGATCCATAAGGAGGAGGGTGAAATGAGCGACTTCGAGGTAAGAATCGTGGAGATGGAGCCGATGCGCGTGGCCTCTGCCCATGGGTTCGGCGCTGAGCCGGAGCCCCAGGCCTGGAACAAGATCTTGGCTTTCGCCCAGGAGAAGGGGCTCGACACCGGGAAAGCTCGCTTTTTCGGGTTCAACAACCCGAATCCATCGCCAGGCAGCCCGAACTATGGCTACGAACAGTGGATGACCGTGTCCCCCGATGTCCAGGCTGAGGGCGAGATCACCATCAAAGAGATCCCGGCCCGGCGGTACGCAGTGACCCGCTGTAAGGGGATAAGCACTATCACACAGACGTGGCAGCAGCTTGTCCTCTGGTTCGAGGACAGCGCGTACAAGAAGCCTGCGCATTGGTGCCAGTGCTTGGAGGAGCTTCTCACTCCGCCTGGTGTCCCGTACGAGGAGTACGTCTTTGATCTCTATCTGCCCGTCGCAGAATAGACCCTATACCCGGCTGGACGCCACGGGGGACGGAAACTGGCCAGAGCTCGGCGGCCCGTATCCCTACGCGCCCGCTGCAATAGCGGACTACGAGAAGCGCCCGGCCTGGGAACTCCC
>JBFFCR010000286.1:0-5502 GCA_041559855.1 Anaerolineae bacterium
GGACAAAACCTTTCCCACCCTCGATTGCTCGGCCTGCATCCTCACGCCCAAAATGGTGGATCTGGCTGCCCATCCCAACGTTCACCTGTTGGACTATAGTGAGGTGATCGACATCAAAGGCTACGTCGGCAACTTTCAGGTGGCGGTGCGCCGCAAGCCGCGCTACGTGCACGTGGACAGATGCACAGGCTGCGGCTCATGCGCGGAGGTTTGTCCCCGCGAATTGCCCAGCGAGTTCGAGCTGGGCCTGTCAACGCGCAAAGTGATCTACCGGCCCTTCCCGCAGGCGGTGCCCAATGCCTTTGTCATCGACAAGGTGGGAATCGCTCCCTGCCAGGATGCCTGTCCGGCCGGTCAGCATGCCCAGGGGTACATCTCCTATATCCGAGAGGGGCGATTCGAAGAAGCGTTGCGCATCATCCGTGAGGACAATCCCTTCCCCAGTGTGTGTGGTCGCACCTGCCATCACCCATGCGAGGGGCGCTGCAACCGCCGCCTGGTCGACAAGTCGATCTCTATCATGGAGCTGAAGCGCTTTGTAGCGGACTATGCCTATTCGCGGGGGCTGCCAATGCCCAGCGAACGGGTGCCCCAGGTCCGCGAGGAACAGGTTGCCGTGGTCGGCTCCGGTCCGGCAGGTCTGACGGCAACTCGGGACCTGGTACAGATGGGGTACGGTGTGACCGTTTTCGAAGCACTGCCAGTCGCTGGCGGGATGATGCGCACCGGCATCCCTGAACATCGTCTGCCAAAGGCGATTCTACAGCGGGACATCGATGACATCATCCTTGCCCTTGGTGTGGAGCTCCGGTTGAACACGCCGGTGCGGGACCCGGCGAAATTGCTCAAGGCAAACGGGGGCCGGTACGATGCGGTCTACCTGGCTACGGGCGTCAGCCAGGTAACATGGCTGGGCATTGAGGGTGAAGAACTGGATGGTGTCCTGTCGGCTGTCCCATTCTTGCGTCAAGTGAACCTGGGACAACATGTGCAGATCGGCAAGCGAGTGGCCGTCGTGGGCGGGGGGATCACCGCGGTCGATGCAGCCACCACGGCCATGCGCCTGGGGGCCGAGGAGGTCAGCCTGGTCTACCGGCGCTCCCGTGGCGAGATCCCGGCCTATCCCTGGGAATTGGAGGAGGCAGAGGCCGAGGGCATCAACCTGGTGCCCAATACGGTGGCGACGCGGATCCTGGGCAAGGACGGGCGCGTCGTAGGCATGGAGTGTGCTCAGTCGAGGCAACTCAGCCGCATTGACGACAGCGGCAAGCGGGTGGTGGTGCCCGAACGGGGCACCGAATCTATCATGGAAGTGGATACGGTCATCCGGGCCATCGGCCAGTCCTCCGATCTGGTGTTCCTGTCGGAGCCCTTTGCCTCGTTGGTGGGCGATCAGGAGACGCTGGCGACTGAGCAGGCTGGCATCTTTGCCGGACGCGGCATTGTCCCCGGAGCGGGTTTTGTGATCAACGCCGTCGCCCTGGGTCACGAGGCAGCAGTCTCGATCGACCGCTATCTGCAGGGAGAGCCGCTACGCCAGCCTGAGCCCAACAGGCGCCCCGTAGAGAAATGGAGCCGGGAGGAGGCCGAGGCCAAAGTCCGCATCGGGGCAATCGTCCCAGAGCCGCGGCAGGAGCCTGCTCGCCTGCCGCTGCGCGAGCGGATGCGGACGTTCAGGGAGGTGGTGCTACCGTTTACCCCGGAGCAGGCGATCGCCGAGGCGTCACGCTGCCTGGACTGTGGTATCTGTTCCGAGTGCTACCGCTGTGTGTGGGCCTGCGAGCGGGAGGCGATCGACCACCATATGCAGGAGCGCATCGAAGAGATCGATATCGGCGCGATTGTGCTGGCTACGGGCTACGACCTTACGCAGCACTCGATTCTCGCGCGGTACGGGTACGGCGTCTATGACAATGTGATCGACGCCATGCAGTTCGAGCGCCTGACCAACGCCGCCGGGCCCACGGGTGGGGATGTCGTGACCCGCGATGGACGCGTGCCCGAAACCACCGTCTTTTTGCACTGCATCGGTAGCCGCGACGACGATGCGCACGAGTACTGCTCCCGCATCTGCTGCATGTACGGGACCAAGCAAGCTCACCTGGCGCTGGAAAAGACGGGCGGCCAGGTCTACCAGTTCTACATCGACATGCGCACACCCGGCAAGGGGTATGAGGAGTTCTACAAGCGCATGCAGCACGAGGGCGTTCACTATGTGCGTGGCAAGGTGGCCGAAGTGGTCTCCGCCCCGGACGGAAGCGGCAAGCTGCTGGTACGCGGCGAGGACACGTTGCTGGGCCGCTATGTCGAGATCGCCGCTGACCTGGTGGTGCTGCTGACGGCCATGGTACCTGCCGAGGGCGCCAGGGAGCTGGGCAGCCAGTTTGGCGTCCAGATTGACAAGGATGGGTTCTTTGCCGAGGCGCATCCCAAGCTGCGCCCCGTGGAAACCGCGATGGACGGGATCTTTTTGGCGGGTGCGTGCCAGGGTCCCAAGGACATCCCGGACACTGTCGCTCAGGCCAGCGGCGCGGCATGCGAGGCGGTGGCGCTTCTGAACCAGGGCAAGGTCCAGGTCGAGCCGATGACGGCCGAGGTGCTGCCCATGCGCTGTGTGGCGTGCGGCCAGTGCGTCGAGGTCTGCCCTGCGGGGGCGGCGGAGCTAATCGAGGTCCGCGGGCGGTTGCAGGCCCAGATCAACCCCACACTCTGCAAGGGATGTGGCCTGTGCGTCGCGGCCTGCCGGGGTGGCGCCATCACCCTGCACGGGTTCACCGATCAGCAGTTGCTGGGCCAGTTGGCGGCGCTGCTGAGGCCGGTAGAGCTGGTGCCTGCCTGACCGCTGCGGGGAAGGGCATGGCGGATCAAAGATCTGGGAGTCGAGCTGCCCTGTGGTTGCGCTGGATAGCGCGCGGGTTGGGCACGGTGGTCGCCGGTTTCTGGGTGTTGATCGGGTTGCTGGAGGCATTTGCCGGGGCTGATCCGTGGACTGTTGAATCGGGCATCCTGATGGTGCTGATCGTCGCTGCGGTGCTGGCGGTTGCCGTGGCTTGGTGGCGGGCCGGGCCGGGCGGGATCTTGCTTGTGCTGGTGGGCGCAGCCTATTGCGTGTTTGCTGCCGTCACTGCCGGTCACAACAGGCTGTTTGCCGTGGCGATCACAGGTGTCCCATATCTGTTGGCGGGTGCCCTGTTCCTTGCGAGTTGGTGGCTCTCGCGGACGGCGGAGGCTGTTCGCGGTTAGGGCTGGGGTCTGATAGGTTCTACAGAGATGTAAGGAGGTTTAAGCGGATGGCGCTACTGACCGGAGACGAGATCATCGAGATCGCGATGGGTCTTGAAGAGAGAGGCGAGACCTTTTACACTGCCGCTGCCAGCAAGGCGACCACGGCCGAGATCAAGGAGCTGTTCGAGGAGCTGGCGATTCAGGAACAATATCACCGTCAGACTTTTCAAAAGATGGGGCGCGATCTCGTGCGATCGACGCTGACCGACGAGCAGTGGGACCAGTTCCAGGCCTATGCGGGCGTCTTGCTCAAGCAGCGCGTATTCGAAAAGCCTGACAGCGCACTGGGCAAGGCAGTTGAGGCGCAAGACGAGAGAGAGGCCCTGCAGGCGGCTATCGGCTTTGAAGACGAGACCCTCCGGTTCTTTCGCGACCTGAGGGAGGTCGTGCGGGGCAGCGATCAGCGAGCAGTCGACCGCATCATTGGCGAAGAGGAGCAGCACGTGCGGCGGCTCTCCGGGATGCTGGCCGCGCTCTGAGGTCTGACAAGGAAAAGGCACAATGCCCGATACTTTTGAACCCAAGATCGTCGGTTTCCTGTGTAACTGGTGCAGCTACGCCGGCGCGGACATGACGGGTACCAGCCGCATTCCCTATCCACCCAACATCCGGATCGTGCGTGTGCCCTGTTCGGGCCGGGTGGACCCCCTGTACGTGCTCAAGGCTTTCCAGGAGGGAGCCGACGGGGTACTGATAGCTGGCTGCCACCCGGGCGACTGTCACTATGGTGACGGTAACTACTACGCGCGGCGCCGCTACTCATTGATGCACAGTTTCCTCGATTTTGTGGGGATCGAAGCCTCCAGACTGCGGATCGACTGGGTGTCGGCCTCTGAGGGCAACCGCTTTGCCCAGGTCGTCGCCGAACTGACGGAGCAGGTCCGGCAAGTAGGGCCCTTCTCAGGCCATGGAGCTGGGCAACAGGAGGCTGCATGAACCAACAGATCCAGGAGGGGATCCGCATCCGGGCCGGGGAGCTGCTGAGCCTGGGCGAGATTGGTTGCGTGATCGGCCACGAGAGAGGACCCAAAGGGCGCGTCCGGCCCGTCTTCATCCACGATGCCGGAGAGGTCGAGCGGTTGGTCTGGGATCAGACCTGCCATCACAACCTTGTGGTCTATTTGCGCGACCAGGCGACGTCCACCCGGCGCGGGGATGCGCCTGTGCGCACGGCTGTGGTTGCCAGGCCCTGTGATGTGCGCTCGCTCAATGTGCTGATTCACGAGGGGCAGGTGGTGCGGGAACAGGTCTTTGTCATCGGCGTGACCTGCCCCGGAATGCTGGCTGAGGATGCTTTGAGCGGGACCGAGCCTCTGGCGGCGCACTGCCAGCGCTGCAAGGAACGGGTTCCCCTGTTCTACGATGCGCTGGTGGGCGAAAAGCCGGAAGCGGGCAAGGTGGAGGACACGTGGGAGGATCTGGCCGAGCTGGAGAGCAGCACGCCCGCTGAGCGACTGGCCTTTTGGTCCCGCGAGTTCGACCGCTGCATCCGGTGCTATGCCTGCCGCCAGGCCTGTCCGGGTTGCTACTGCTTCGAGTGTCTGGCCGAGCAAGTGAACCCGCAGTGGGTGAGCATCGCCCACCGGGTGCCGGAAAAGGCGTTCTTCCACGTGATGCGCGCCTATCACCTGGCCGGGCGCTGCGTCGAGTGCCATGCTTGCGACCAGGCTTGCCCCATGCATATTCCGTTGAGCCTGCTCAATCGCAAGATTGCCAAGGAGGTGCGCGCTCTGTTTGGCTATACCGCCGGAGCTGACCCGGAAACCCCACCACCCCTGGCTACATTCCGCACAGATGAGGAGTTGCCGCTATGAAGTCTGCCACGCGGGATGAATTGATGCAGTGGCTCGATGGCCTGATGGTCCATCGCACTGTGATCGCGCCCCGGCAGGTGGAAGGGGAACTCGTCTACCAGCCGGTTCAATCCAGTGCCGAGATCGTTTTCAAGTTTGAGCGAACCACCTTGCCGCCCAAAACCTACCTCCTGCCCGACACCCAGGTCATCCTCGAGGTGGAAAAGAGCGGCGACGATGTGGCCCTTGTCGATCCGGAGCCTGGTAGAGAGCAGGTGATCTTTGGGATCCGGCCCTGCGATGCACGCGCCCTGAATGCCCTCGACGCACTGTTGTTGGGTCGCGCCCCGGCCGACGCCTATTATGCCGAGCGACGGGAGGCAACCACGCTCATCGGCCTGGCCTGCCCGCAGCTCTGGGACGA
>JBFFCR010000287.1:0-5491 GCA_041559855.1 Anaerolineae bacterium
CTCGCCCGGGTCGAAGAAGAAGCCAGTCGTCTGAGTGAGGTGGCCTGTGTAGCTCACAAAGTAGGGAAAGGTCCATGTGAGCGGTCCGCTGTAGTCGATCAGCGGGGTGCCTGCCAGCCCGCCGGTTGTGCTGATCGGTACCGTGGCAGTGTAATAGCTAGGAGGGCTGGGCAGGCGCTCCATGACCGGCCCCAGTGTGCTGAGCATGGACTCGATGCGGGCCGGGCTTTGATCTGGCTCGACAATACTGATCGGCAACGATATGTCTCGCTGCGAGGGGTCAGGTACGCTCTCATTGATCGTCTCTGCCGAGGCGTCTACATCCAAGCTGTACCCGGCACGCCCGGGGATAAAGGCGAGCTCTTGTATGTCAACCATCGGCTCGACCGGAGGCTTGTCGTTGGTGGCAGCGATGTCCGTCAGGTGCCGCGCAGCAGCCGCTTCGTCAAAGCTCATCCGGAGCGGAATGTTCAAGTTGAGGGTCTCGGCCTCGCCCTGGATCCAGAGCTTGAATCCCTCCCAGTAGTCGTATTGGTGGCTGGCTTGCATCGCCTCGGCAACCATCTCATCGACTGGGATCTCGAATCCAAGGTCATCGGCGGGCGAAAGGGTCAAGGCTTCATCCTGGTAGCGTAGCGTGAGCGCTCGGTAGTACGGCTCGGCCACCCATTCCATGACCTTTGCTCGGGCTTGCTCGGGCGTGCGCCAGCCCACCTCCACACCTGCAATCGTGACACCCTGTTGGATCAGTGTGCGGTAGGCATCATAGTCGCTGCGAATGCTCTGGTACTGGAACCAGCAAATGGTCCCGCCAATCAAGAGGATCAGAATCAGGACGATCAGGGCAATGTACTTGGGCTTCATCGCAGAATTCTCTCCAGCCACTCCCGGGCCTCGATCGGGCGCAGGAACTGGCCCACAAAGTGATCGCCTACCCAAAGCTCAAGGTGAAGGTGCACGTCGTAAGACTGGCTGTTCAGCGAACTGGGCGTGCCCGAATTGCCTACTCTGGCGATCACCTGTCCCTGGGTCACTTGAGCGCCCTCGACGATACCCGGTTCGAGGGCACTCAGGTGCGCATAGCGCGAGATGACGCCGTTGCCATGATCGATCCAGACCTGCCTGCCGCGGTATCCATCTAGAACTTCGGCTGGGGTGTACCCCAGGTTGGTTGTCTGTGCAGCCCAACTGTCAGCCTGTGCTGCGGTCAGCGGCTGATAGTCGACCAGGGCACGAATCACTGTCCCATCGGCTACGGCGTGCACGGGGGTATTGCGGTTCACAGTCACGCCGACGGTGTGGCCGTAAAAGTCGATGCCCTCGTGCACGCCCAGACGGTAGTGACGCGGGGCGCCAGGCATCTGGAAATCGCGAGTGGTGAGAGAGGCACCCTCGATGGGTGAGGAGAACCCGCGCATGGTTTGCAGCAGGTCTAGATCATTGGGCTGGACACCCTGCAAGACTGGACCGCCTTCGATGTAAGTTTGGATCTCGGGCTGGTCGAGGAGGTACAGCGCGTCCCGCCCTGCCAGGATCACCTGCTGTCCGCCGGGATCGACCCAGATTGCGCTCACAGCCGTTCGATCGGGGAACTGGTACAGGGCGCGAAGGTTTCCTGTTATGGCTTCGAAGTTCAGGAGCCTGCGGCCCGCGCGATCGAGTACATACACCGACTCTCTGCCAGCCACCACTTGCCTGGGCTTGACAATGTCAAGGTTCGGTTTGAACTCGTTCACAGCATGCCCGTCGCGGAAGCGCAGGAGGCTGGACAGCGGGCTGTTCAGATGGCGCGTCAAGACGTAAGTGCCTGCCTCGCTAGCGCTCAAATCAACATCGCGCCCTTGAGGAACCCTGGCCCAGGCTACCCCACGCTGTCCGCTGGCAAACTGCCAGACCTGTTCATGGGTGGTCTCGAGCAGATAGTTCGCGCCGGGGCCCGCGTCGAGGGCCACGAAGTAGTGGTCGTATGTATCGCCAGCGGGTCGATCGTAGCGTTCAAGCGTCCAAGTCTCGCTGGCTGGGCTGTAACGGTAGACGTCACCGGCGCGATCCAGGGCTAGCAATGATGTCTCGTCAGCTGCCAGATCGAGGGGCTCCAGTACACGGATATTCTCGACATAATCTCCTGGAACCAAGAGGACTTCTGGTGGCTTGGCCTCGTCGAGGGCATGGGCCATGATCCGACCCGTGTCGAGCAGATACACGGTGCGATCCAGGACGGCTAGCGCGATGGGGTGTATGAACGTGTTGGGGGCAAACCGCACGGCGCCTGTGGTCTTTGCGCCGATGGAGACGTATTGTGCGCCAGCGGCGATGGCCTCAGCGCTCACAATCTGGTCCGCAGCATCCAGTACAGCTCGCACGCCGTTCAGATTGCGCTCAAACTCGGGATCATCATGGTCGGTCAGTTCTAGAGCGACCGCAGCTATCCCCTCACCCGCGAGATAGTCACCAAGGTCACCGGTAATGGGATAGCCCGACCATCCCTCTTCTGGTACACGGTATCCGCTGCCAAGAGACAGTGCCTCGGCAAGGCGGGCGGTAGGCAGATGGCGCTGGCAAGAGTCTACAAAGATGGCTTCGGCGGCGCTGTGATAAAAGACGGCTATCGAGGCGTCGGCCAGAAAGTCGCGGATGGCCCGGGTCTCCGGTTCGGAGAAGGGGAAAGAACCACCTGCTCCTGGATGCAGGCCCTCCGAGCTGTAGGTGTCAGGCGCCCAGTCGTTTGAGCCACAGCCGTCCAGATCTGTATCAGCGTTGCGGTTCAGGTCGACTCCTCGCGCATTCCAGCGATAGCCTGCTGCGAGGCCGTCCGGATTCATGGTTGGCACTATCCAGAGGCTGACGCCTGCGGGCACTTCCTCTGGATGGTCGGAAAAGTGCTCCAGGAGCTGCTGGGCCAGGAGGTGCGTATTGGCCTCAAACCCACCGTGGATATCCGCGACAAGTGCTATCTTTATTGCACCATCACCTATGCGGTGGGCAGTAATAGGACGATTCTCGACCGAGTAGCCAAGCACAAGGTCGGTGCCGGTATCGGGCGCCTCGGCGGGTGTGATGGTGGCGGCGACGGCCTCAGTGGGCGAGGCCGATGGCGTGGCGGTGCGAATAGCAATGGTCGGTGTGGATACGGGACGCCGGGTGGCTGTGGGTGCGGCATGGGGTCCGGCGCTTGCTGTAGCTGTAGCGTAGGAGACTGCGGCCGTCTGGGTTGCTGATGCCGCAGCAGGCGGGTCGATGCTGCCCGGGGCTGCGTTGATGCCGGCGGCTGCGAGTGCCACGGTAATGACTGCCAGCAGGAGGCCGAGCAGCAGCCCGTTTATGCGTGGGGCAAAACTTCGCGGTTCTTCATCCGCGCCCGGAATATCGTTTTTCACGCGATTCGCGCTACTGGACAAGTCTATTCCTCCAGCCCTGAGCAACCCGCCGGCTACGGCAATATCCGCTGACTGAAATATTCCTCTTGAAGGGGTACGAGGTCAGCAGTTGTGTACTGCTGGACGAGGGTGAAAAAGTCGCGTGATGTGGCCAGCTTGTTGGCGTTGATCCGGGTATAGTCCAGTAACAGGCCAAAGAAGGCGGGATCGCCCATTGTTTCTCTGAGATCGTGCATGAACTGGGCCCCGCGGCGGTACACGGCATCGATGTACTCGCGATTATCACGGAACACATAGATCAGGCTGTCGATCTTTCCTCCGGGCGCCCACTGGTCGACAGCATAGTCCCACCACCAGTCAGTATCAGCGGGCAAGTAGCGTTCGTAATACAGATAGGCGCTGTATTCAGCGGGTGCCTCGTCCAGCCACGGTTCGGTGACCTGGTCGTTGCCTACCAGCCCGTAGAACCACTGGTGTGCAGCTTCGTGCACGGCCAATGGAATCAGCGGGGTGCGTGTCGTGCCGTCGTATCCTTCATAGAAGGTCGCGCCGAGGAAGGTTACGCCAGCGAATTCCATGCCCCCCGCGAACTCGGTCTCAGCTACGCGGTAGTCAGCAAAGGGGTATGGCCCGTAGAGCTCCGTGAACAGTTCTATGGCTTTTGCCGCTGTGTCAAGGACGACTTGACCAGGCTCGGCACTGTCCGGAAAATAGTAGGAATGGACCGTGATATCTCCTACCTGTGTGGAAGCGGTCTCGTACCGGTCGCTAGCGGCGAAGGCAAACGAACGTGCCATCTTTGCTTCGTAGTGCCATCGGTTTTCGACCTGAGTCTCTGTCCCTGTGCCAGCGATGATGATCCCCTCGGTAGCGGTGATGGTGACGCTATAGTCCGCAGCCTCTGTCACGTACGGATCGCCCACCGGAAAGTAGTTCAGGCCATACCACCCCTTGTCCTCGCGGTCGCGGTAGGGGGCCATGACCGGGTACCAGTTGCCCAGGCTTATGGAGCGCTGAGAGTACCCGAAGCCTCCTCCGCTGAACTCCTCGTCGGGTGAAATCTTGGGTAGCTTGAGGGTATAGTCTAGCAGGAGAGCCACATGCTCGTCTGGCTCCAAAGGTCGGGGCAGTTCGACCCGCAAGGTGACATCGAGCGGAAAGACCTCGGGTTGGATCAGCTCATCGTCCATATCCAGCCTGATTTCAATCAACTCGAATGTACCGCGATAGTGGTTGGGATGCACGTTCAGCATCAAGTTGGACAGCGTTTCGCTTGTGACATTCGTGTAATCGATGCGCTGCCACACCTGTAGGCTGTGCGCGGCATAGTCCAGATCGACGTTGATCTCGTAGGACGTCCCTTCGTAAGCTGGCTTGGGCATGGCGGTTGCCGTAGGGGGCGGCCCTGGCGTTGGCGTCGCTTCGACGTGATTCCGACGCACGAATACCGAGTAGGCGCTAAGCGAGATCAGGGCTACAATCACGAGGCCGAGCAGTAAGTCGATGCCTAACGTAGATTGCCCTGGACGCCGGGCTGCATCTTGGTGGAGCGGAACGGAGACCTCTTTGCCACGGGGTGCCCCGCGCAGCTGGTGGAGTAGGACGATGAGCTCTTCTGGCTCCAGGCCAAGGAAGAGCGCATAGTTCCGCAAGAAGCCGCTCGCATGGAGATCGCTCGTGAAGGCGTCGAGTGCTTCTTCCTCGAGGGCGTATGCGTAGTTGATCGGGATCTTTGTCGCTTCGGCGACCTGCTCCACGGTCAGTTCTTTTGCTTCGCGAGCTACCCGAAGGCGTTCTCCCAGCTCACCCATGGCTCGACCTGTCCTGCATTCCGTCTCCCTGTTGGCTTGCCGTCGGCAGCCGCTAACCGTAGCCCCTGATAAACAGCGGGTATTATACCAGGTTTCGCAGGCATTGACAATGACAGGCGCGGCGTGGGACGGACCACGGACCGCCTGTATGCATGGGCGCAAGCGGGGCTCCAATCGCCAAGACCCAGTTGCTTGACGCCCCGTGCCTTGTCTAGTACAATGGTATGGCTTTGGCCGAGACCAGCGTGGCTGTAACCGTCAAGATCAAGGGGTGACTATCTTTGTCTGACCTAAAGACCGGAA
>JBFFCR010000288.1:0-5481 GCA_041559855.1 Anaerolineae bacterium
ATGAGATGTGAGAATCCTCTTGGGTGATGAAGCCTATGGATTCCGGGGTGATCTGTCCAGTATGTGGCACCAGCAGCCCGGCGACTGCCAAGTTCTGTCTCAAGTGCGGGCAGCGCCTTGCAGGTCTCCCTCCTGAGCCCTTTGCCCCCGAAGCAGCAAGGCCTGGCTGGCTGCGCTGGTTCGCGGCGATGGCAATTGGGGCGGTTGTCGTACTGGTGGTCGCTGCTATCTTGGGTGTGGTCTATGGGCTTTCTAGCGGCAAGCTGGGGCGCACTGCAGAAACCGTGGCGTTGTTTACTCCAACCACCGATGAAATGCTCATTATCTCGACAGCCAGTGTCTCACCGACTCAGACGCCGGCTGAGCCGACGTCCACACTGATGCCCTCGGACACGCCTACGGCAACGGCTACTTCAACTCCGACAGCCACGCCAACTCCTACCGCCACGCCCGTTACGCCTACCATAACCCCATCACCAACTGTCACACCCACACCCACCCTCACTCCGACTCGCCGGCCAACCCCTGTCCCGTACTGCTACTTTGGCACACTGGAGGGGATTGAGGATTACATCTATCCTCTGATCTCGATCCACGGTGTGGTGGTGAATCGCAAGGGAGTTGGCGTGGAGGGCATGCGCGTGCGGGTTTCGGCTTACGAGTGGCACAATGATGTGCTGACCGGTTGGGACGGCGTGTTCGTCATAGATGGCCTGTCCCAGCCCCTTGAGTGGACCATCTCGTTACCCGAGTACAACGTCTCGGTGCAGGTGCCGATTGAGAGGCACGGTCAGAGGGGGGTCGTCCGTTTTGAGGAAAGGCCCTGTAGATAGGAGGATGCCTTGCGTTGCCCAGAGTGCGGCGCGGAAGGCCGGGATGCAGCCAGATTCTGTCTTAAGTGCGGCCAAGCGCTGCCCCAGTCTCCTCCAGAGAGGCGCAACCGTGCCCGGCAGGGGCTCTGGTGGATGTTGCCCATGGGCATTGGCATGTTCCTGGCGGCAATTGTACTATCGGCTCTGCTTCTGTGGCTCAAGCCACCGACCTTCGACAAGCACGACCTGGGGAGAGTGTCTAGCGAGCCCAATGCAACAGGTGATGACGACGGCGGAGACCTTGTCCTGGTGACTCCAAAGCGCGTGCCGACTGATGCCACGGCTTCCGAGCAATCGACAACCGAACCGACCACCGGGTTGACGGTCACGGCATCGCCTACAGCGACTGCGCGGCCTACAGTAACGTCGTCACCCACTGCCACGCCACCGCCTAGCGAGGAGGCGTCGGAGAAGCAGGAATACAGGATCTATGTACCCGTGGTGATGAGGCGTCACTAACTACCACGCCGTTGAGCCGCCCGTCAGGCCATGGCAGGTTGGGAAAGATCGCTGTTCTGTCCCACTGGCGGCACACCGGGCGAAGATGGGGTGCGTATCACGTCAAGTGCAGATGGATCTCGGTCACAGGCACAGGCAAGACTGCACTAGAGGAGGCCACCTATGTATTGCATGAAGTGCGGCACGCCAAACGACGACTCGGCACGCTTTTGCATCAAATGCGGCACCGCGCTGGTCCAGAGCGGAACGAGCCAGCCGCAGCCGCCACCCGGTGCGGTCCCCCCCCAACTCCAGCAACCACCACCTTCAGAACGCAAGCCGCGCAGAGGACTGCCTCGCTGGATCGTCGTCGTCGGAATTTTGCTCCTGGCCCTGATCCTGATCTGCGGCGCAGCGCTCGTGGGGGTCTACTTTTGGCTGGGGCTGCACAGGCCCAATCGAACGGCAGAGATCGTACCAGCCGGTACACCCCTGTTCGTCTCCCTGAGTCCCGATCTCCGCCAGGCATTACACTACCGCAACATCGAGGACCTCCAAGCTTTGCTACCGATGTTGGGGGCCGTACCAGGGCTGCTCGAAACATCAGATGAGGCGCTATCTGGCCTGGGAGCCGAGTTGGACATCGACTTCCGCAGAGACCTCCTGCCCTGGGTCGGTGCCGAGGTCAGCGTAGCCATGATGGATACCGAGGCATCTGAGCATAGTGAACTCCCCCCGCTCATACTCGCAGTAGCTACCCGCAGCGAAAAGAGGTCGGATGCATTCCTCGAGAAGGTGTGGCAGGCCATGGAACAAGAAGGGGCCGAGTTCCAAGAGGAAGTCTACCTGGGCATCCGCGTGGTCTATCAGGTGCCAGAGTACGAAGGGGCTTTTGCTCCTGCTTTTGCCACGTACAACGATCTGGTCGTAGTGGGTACAGACCGCGATGCTTTGCACCAATCTATAGACATGGCCAATGCCGCAGGGTCTGAGGTCCTGGCCGCTCAGGAATCCTTTGAGGCTATTCTAAGCGAGCTCCCGGCGAATCGATTGGGCTACATCTACCTGGACAGAGAGACACTCTTGCGTGGCTTTGAGGACGAAACAGATCTCCCATTCGAATTGGCCGCCGTCCAAGGCGCTGCAGCTTCACTGGTACTTGCCGCAGATGGCATACGTCTCGACTACGTGGTGAGCTATGATCTGGACCTGCTTGACGATGCGCAGCAGGATGCCGGCAGGGGTGGGACTGGCGAGTGCGAGACGGCCGAATTGGTGCCTGCTGACACGGTGGCCTACTGGTCTGGTCGTGACCCCTCCCTGGTCTGGTTCGTCGCGGATTCGCTGATTGAGCTAAGCGGGGCATACGAGTACTACTACGGACTGGGAACGACAGTCGACGAACGTGCAGGAGCCATGACGGAGCCGACGGGCATCGATTTGGATGATGACCTGCTAGACCAGCTCGCCGGCGAATGGGGCCTTGCCATCCTGCCTGATCGAACCGGTCTTCTCGGAGAAGAGGAGCTTCCCTTTGGCCTTGCCTTGTTCGCCGAGATCGAGGATCCTCGAGAGCTGGAGGACACTCTTCAGGGTCTTGTTCAGCATCTGGAGGCCCAAGGAGCCCTGGTAGAGACAGCAAAGATCGAACGTGAACCCTGCACTGTCTTGCATGGTCGTTGGGACGACTGGGTCTTTGGCTATTGCTTCGTCGACGACGTGCTGGTCCTTGGGACGTCGGAGTCGATGCTGGAAGCAGCCATTGAGGGCTGGGATGACCCTCTCGCCGATGAAGGGACTTTCCGAGCAGTCCTCAAGGAGCTGCCGGAGAAGGCCGGCAACCACTTTTTCGTCGATCTTTCCGAGGCCTCTCGTCTCGTCTACAGCGTACTGGACCCGCGGGGTCAGGAGGCCTTTGACGAAGCAGAACCCTATCTGAAATCCGTCCGGGCGATCGGCATGGGGGTCGTCCCAATTGACAGCGAGGGCGTGGCTCGAGGTACGCTATTCCTCTACAGTGGATCGGGGCAATAGCGCGGCAGCATTCGCAGGAGAGGGGGTCTCGCCGGCTTTTCGGTGCTCGAAACCGGTGGAGTTGTACCCATGAGGATGGTCCCATTGGGTACCTTGGAGATTGGTAGTGATATGTCCTAAGTGTGGTGCAAAGGGACAGGAAACAGGCCGCTTCTGCATGCGGTGCGGAGGACTGCTGGAAGAAGCGGCATCGGCACCTCGACGCCCACGGTATCTCTGGTGGCTTGTAGGTGCTCTGGTGCTGTTGTCTATTACTGCTGGAGTCTTGGGCTTCTTTCTCGCATCGGATATCGGAGAAAGGAAAACCTCGCGGTCTCGAGACCATGAGAGCACGGCAGCCTCTGATCTGGCCGGTGCTGGAGAGACGTCGGAAGACTCGGGAGCGGTGGCTGACGCGCCGGCGCCTGGCTCCCCACCGACTACTACAGCAACACCTCTCATGGAACAAGTTACGGACACCGCCACAGCCACGGCGGAAGCCACCCCACAGCCGCCTACTGCAACGGCATCACCCAGCCCAGAGCTGCCTACGACTACGCTCACTGCCACTGCCACGCCATCGCCCTCACCGACCCCCAAGCCGCGCATTGCCTATGTATCGGACCAAACTGGCAGTCCGCAGATATGGGTCATGAACGCTGACGGCACTCAGCAGGTGCAGCTCACCAGCCTGGGTCACAATGGCTACCCCTCCTGGACAACCGACAACCAGCAGATGCTTTTCGCCTCCAACCGGGATGGAGAATGGCGAGTCTACAGCATGAACCCGGACGGTAGCAACCAGAGGCCGTTGATCGAAAAGGGCAGCTGCACGGCGCCCCAGTTGTCCATGGCGGGCCGGTTGTCCTACACCTGTCTGCAGGATGGCAATTGGGAGATCTATGTCGAGGACAGGCGCATCACCAACAATGACACCGATGATCGGCTCCACGTCTGGTCACCTCTCGGTGACCTGATCGCCTTTGAGGCCCTGAAGAACGATGGCCAGCATCGAGTGTTGTTTGTGGTCAATCCCGATGGAAGCGGACTGAGGCCACTCACGGGCGCCGAGTACCGAAGCTGGAATGTGGCCTGGTCGCCGGACGGGCGGCGCTTGGTCTTTGCCTCCGACCGCGAGGGGAACGCCCGGCTCTTTGTCATTGGTGTGGACGGCAGCGCCCTCCAGGCGCTTACCCGGGCCGACCAGTGGAGCCAGGCCCCGGCCTGGTCCCCGAACGGCCGCTGGATCAGCTACGTGGCGGGCGACGGGCCGGTCTGGACCCTCTATCGCATCGAATCTGACGGGCAGAACCGCCTCCAGCTTGCCAGGTATGCCCATCCCGGCCAGACACAATCGTGGGCGCCGGACAGCCAGCGTCTTGCCTTTGCGAGTAATGCGGATGGCGACTATGAGATCTATGTGGTAAAGAGCGACGGCAGTGGGCTCAAGCAACTCACTCGCAATAGGAGCGATGACCACAGTCCGGCGTGGTCGAGGTAGAAAGAACCCAACAAGTAAAGGAGTGGCATATCATGTACTGCTCGAAATGTGGAGAATCCAACGAGGGCGCTGCCAAGTTCTGCATCAAGTGTGGAGCGCAGCTCTTGGCCCTCGGTCAGCCAGGGGCAAAGCCGGCTGCCTCATCGCCCGTGCCAGGCGCGTGGCAAGGCCCTGCGACGCCTCTGCGGGCCGGCGCTGAACAAATGGGGCCCAAGATCTCCCCGGGCTCTTGGGTGTCGATGGGAGCAGCCATCGTCATTCTGCCCCTCTTCTTTGCTCCCTGGGCTTCTTTGTGGGGCTTGGTAGAGATGAGCGGTCCGGACCTTGCCACCGAACTCGGCGCGGACTGGCTGGCAGTGGCGCCCATTTGCGCTGTGGCAGCGCTCGGCATTCTCTTGGTATTCAGAAAGCAGTTGGTGGTGTCTGCCTGGGCGCGGATCGCGGCGGCAATCGGTGGCCTGATTCCGCTGATCGCGCTGTACAATCACTACCAGCAAGCCCTGAATATGGAATGGGGCTTTGTCGGAACCGCGGTGGGGTTTGCAGCGCTGATCGTGGGCAGTGTGCTGGATCTTTTGTCAGGCAGCCGCACAGAACCCAAGTGAGCGAGGCAGGGCGGCCTCGCACATGAAAACGGGGAGGTAAATGATGGTGTAC
>JBFFCR010000289.1:0-5471 GCA_041559855.1 Anaerolineae bacterium
CGCCAAGGGCCCTCCAGAAGATCGGGTTTCGAGAGCCGCCGTTGCGATCGTCGTCGAGACGATCAGGGCGCGCGGTGAACCGGTACCCTGGCCTGCCCTGCACGCTGCGATCTATCAAGAGCTCGCCCGGAGGGGCATCCTGGGCATGGTCGCTGAAGGGGAATCCGGAGGGGCATCGGCTCTCGATCGGGTTGCCGAACAGGTGGAGATTGCGTCAGACGACCCCGCCCTTGTGCGGTTGGCGGTTGCCGAGTCAAGCCAGGAACTGTGGTGGGTGGCCATTCCCGAAGGCCTCGAGCGCCCTCTCAGCGACCGGGTGGAGGTCGCGGCGCATGAGGTGCTCTTGGGAGCCCTGGCGCTCTCCGAAGATGACTATAGCGCCCGCGTGTTCGCGCGGTTCCCGGGCACCCTGACCCCCAGTGCGGGGTTGGTGGCGGCCTGTCTGCGGTCCTATGCCAGCGAGCCGACGCCCGGCTACTGGCAGCTTCGTCCCGAGGATCTGCCGGATGCCAGGCTGGCTGAGCGCCGCACAATCATCGAGCACCTGCTGGCGCTGGGGCGCCGGCTGGGCTACAGCGCTGCGACATGGAGCCCTTTCGACGCGGCCTGGTTTGACGGGGCAGAGGCACGGGCAGTCTTTGTCGTGCACTGGCAGGCGATGCTCAGCGAATCTCTGGCGTTGAGCGAGCGGGCGGCAGGGGCCCGTCCGTACATGGTGATCCCCGGTGGGCGGGCGGCCCTGATGAGCTACAAACTGGCGCACAATCCGTTGTGGCAGCAGGCCGTTGACGACTCGCGTTGGTGGTTCATCAAGTACCGTCACGTGCGCAAGCTGGTTGAGCAATCAGAGATAGACGAATATACGCTGCGCACAATCGTGGGGCTGGACCCTATTGTAGAGCAAGAGTCGGCGCAGCTTCCACTGTTCTGAGCTGGAAACAGCTTTCATACAAAGAGCGAGAATTGAGGAGGACAAAACTATGGGATTGCAGGGCAAACGAGTGGCCGTGTTGGCCGAGAATATGTATCAGGAGCTGGAATTGTGGTATCCGCTGCTGCGCCTGCGCGAGGCGGGGGCCGAGACCTTTGTCGTCGGCACCGGGAGCGCCGGCACGTATCAGAGCAAGCTGGGCTATCCCGTGCAGGTGGATGTAGCTGCCGGCGAGATCAGTGCTGAGGGCCTGGATGCGGTCGTGATCCCGGGTGGGTATGCCCCAGACCAGATGCGGCGCTACCCCGACATGGTCAACCTGGTACGGGAGGCGTTCGAACAGGGCAAGGTGGTGGCGGCCATCTGCCATGCGGGCTGGATGCTTGCTTCGGCGGACGTGCTGCGTGGCAAGAAGACGACCTGCTTCTTTGCGATCAAGGATGACCTGGTCAATGCTGGCGCGGAATATGTCGACGCCGAGGTCGTCCGCGATGGCAACCTGATCACATCGCGAGTTCCCTCCGATCTTCCGGCCTTTTGCCGGGCCATCATCGAGGCACTCGGCGGGTGACTTCCGAGCTCTCGTTGAACACTGCGGGGGATGCGAACTGGCCGATGCCGAGCGGGCAGGTAGCAGTTTGGCCGCGTGTCCTACTCCGAGATGATCAGCCGGGTCACTTTCGCGACAGAAGGTCTGGTTCGAACGGAATAACGGAGGAATAGTCGAATACCATGCCAGACTCGCGATTCTACACCGGGCGTGGCGATGATGGGTACACGGGTCTGCTCGGCCAGGAGCGCGTGCCCAAGTATGACCCGCGACCCGAGGCCTATGGCACTGTGGACGAGGCTCAGGCAGCAATCGGCCTGGCACGGGCCAGTGGCTGCACCCCACAAACTGCCAAGATCCTGCTGGCGATCCAGCGGGATCTGCACACTGTGATGGCAGAGCTGGCGGCTGCCGGAGACGATGATAGCGTCTTTGCGGGGGCGGTCACCACTGAGCATCTCGACCGGTTGGAGGGTTGGATTGCCCAGCTCGAGGATCAGGTCGAGATGCCCAAAGAGTTCGTGATCCCGGGCGATAGCCAGCCCGGCGCGGCCCTCCACCTGGCGCGAACAGTGATCCGGCGGGCGGAGAGACGTGCAGTTCGCCTGGTGCACGAAGGTGTCTTGGCGAATCCGCAGTTGATCCGCTACCTGAACCGGCTCTCATCCCTCCTCTTTGTGCTCGCCATCGCTGAGGACCAGGAGGCAACTGGCCGGGAGGCAACGCTGGCCAAAGACTGAGCCCTGGAACGCCCGCCTCCGCTACATTCCGGTGCCTCGGGCGCGCTGGGTCGCTCTGGACCTAGTCGCCGAAAGGAAGCTGTATGTCAAAGGATCTACTGCTGGGAGCCCATCAGTCGATCGCTGGGGGCGTGGAGAATGCTCTGTCGCGGGGACAGGAAGCCGGCTGCGACACGATCCAGATCTTTGTCAAGACACCGAATCGCTGGGCATCCAAGCCAATCGCAGAGGAAAATGTGATCGCCTTCCGCGAGGCCGTGGATGAGACCGGCATCTGGCCCGTCTTTGCCCACAGCCTCTACCTGATCAACCTGGCCACACCCGACGACGCCCTGTGGCGAAAGTCGCTGGATGCCCTTGTCGACGACCTGGAGCGCTGCGAGCAGCTTGGCCTGCCCGGGCTGGTGATCCATCCCGGTTCGCACATGGGATCAGGGGAGGAGGAGGGCATCGCCCGTATCGCAGCGGCCCTCAACGAGGCGCATGCCAGGCTGCCGGGCTATGGCGTGCAAGTGTGGTTGGAAGTTACAGCCGGGCAGGGCGCCCACCTGGGCTATACCTTTGCCCAGCTACAGGCCATGATCGCCGCTGTCAAAGAGCCGGAGCGGCTGGGCATCTGCTTCGACACCGCCCATGCTTTCGCCGCTGGCTACGAGCTACGCACGCAGGATGGCTACGAGGCAACCTGGCGCGAGTTCGATGAAACGCTGGGCCTGGAGCAACTCAAAGCCATTCATCTCAACGACTCGAAAAAGGAACTGGGCAGCCGCGTGGACCGCCACGAGCAGATCGGCAAGGGCCTGCTGGGCCTGGAGCCATTCCGCTTTCTTGTCAACGACCCGCGTTTCCGCGGGGTTCCCATGACTCTGGAAACGGAAAAAGGCCCCGATCTGGCCGAGGATAAGGAAAACCTGGCGCTGCTTCGCTCCCTCGTCACCTAGGCCGTTTCTGTCAGCCGTACTTCAAGGGCCTGCGTGGGGAATGGCAGATCGATGCCGGCCTCATCCAGTGTCTGCTGGAGCGCGGTGTGCACGCGGTCAAACATGCGTCGCGTGTCCACGTACGACTCGATCCACCAGCGCACCCGAAAGACCATAGCGGAATCTCCCATTTCGATGTATAGGGCGTCTACAGGCATGTCCTGCAGCACTCCTTCCACGTCCCGCACGGTGTCTATGATGGTGCTGCGCACCTTTTCAATCTCCGAACCATAGCCCACACGCACGTGCGTCTCGATCCGGTAGCGGGGATCGGGATAGCTATAGTTGATGACCTGGTTCGAGCCTATGGTCGAATTGGGCACGATGACCATGCGATTATCCCGGGTGCGAATTCGTGTGGTGCGGAGGCCAATATCTACCACATCGCCCCAGGTACCGATCTTTTCGATCTCGATCCGGTCGCCGATGCGAAAGGGGCGGTCAGTGAGGATAATGAATCCGGCAATGGCATCGGCGATCGTATCCTTGGCAGCCAGTGACAGCGCTAGACCGCCCACGCCCAGCGCGGCGGCGAAAGCGGTGATGTCAATGCCAAGACGCGAAAGAGCAATGATCAGGCCAATCACCACAGCAACCACACGGCCTACACGTGCCAGGAGCGCAATGACCGGAGCCAATTCGTCCCCGCGTCCCTGCCGGATCGCGCGCTCGTTGACCTCTTTGTCGGCCAATCCGATGACGCGCACGACCACGCGCACGACCATTAGCAGTCCCAGGAGAAAGTAGAGATCGGACAAGAATGTCTTTGCCTCGGCACTCACAAACACCAACCTCTTGGTGGCAAAGTTCAAGGCGATGACAGCTACCAACCATCTGAGGCCAGAGCCTAGTGCTTCCAGGAACCGGTCGTCGACTTTGGTTGCAGTGCGGCGCACGAGGCGGCGCAGGGCGATGCGGATCAACCAGGTGCCTATCACGTACCCGATGAGCACGATCAGGATCGATACGCCCAGATTGATCCAGTTCTCGGCTGCCAGCCCCAGGAATGACTCCCCGGCCAATCCAGTGGCCTTGGCAACCTGTGCAACTCCCTCGGTGAAAAGTTCCGGTTCTGCCGTCGGCACCGGCGTCCGCGTCGCAGAGATCAGGCCGTCGAGCAGGGCTGTGGGTGTCGGCTTGGGCGTCTCTTCAACCGGCGTCGTCGTCGCGGGCGTCTGTGCAAAGCCTGCTTGCCATCCAGTGAAAAGTAGGACCAGCAAGACTGCGCCTGCTAGCAGTTGGTGACCGGTTTGGGTTCTCTTCATTGCACTTTCTCCTTGACGGGTCATCAGCCCGAGGAACGTGGCGCCTTTCTGCGCCCGTGACACTGCTTGAATCGCTTTCCGCTGCCACAGGGGCAGGGCTCGTTGGGACTTGCCATGGAGAAACCGCGGTCTTGCCTGGCATCCTCCATGGCGCGCCAGCGCATGATCTCTGCCGGGGCTCTATTCTGGCGCAGCAGCCCGGCCATCACGCGCATCGGCTCGTCAATGTGCCGGTAGAATAGCCTGTATCCAGCACACAAATAGTTCAGCCCCGGCTCGCCCTCCGGCGTCTTGAGAAACCGGTTCCGGGGACAGCCACCATGGCAGGCGAATCGGACCTCGCACTCGCGGCATGTGCGTGGCAGGGTGTCCCGCTTATCCTCTCCGAATCTCTGCTGCCGGTCAGAGGCGACCAGCTCGATCATGTGCGTCTCCCGGATATTGCCCAGCAGGTATCCGGGTTCTACATAGTGATCGCACGGGTAGAGGTCGCCGTTGTGCTCCAGGGCAATGGCGTGCCCGCAGGTCTCTTGGTACACACAGGCCCCCGTAGGCGCGCCGACCCAGTTGGCCAGGGCTGCGTCGAATATCTGCACGTACACTGTGCCCACGTCGCGCCGTACCCACTCTTCAAAGATCTCGCTCAGAAAGCTGCCATACTGCTTGGGCTTCACCGAGCGCCGGGTCACCATCTGGCCTTCCTGAGTGTACAGGGATCGTTTCCCCCACCCGCTTGCTCCCCACCCCCTATTGGCCAGGGGCAACGTCTCCGCCGTCGCGCGCTCGACGATGGGGATGAACTGGAGGAACTGCGCGCTCATCTCGTTCCTGAAGAAGCGATAGACCTGCAGCGGGTGGTCGCCATTGGCCGCGTGGACGGTGCAGAGTATGTTGGTATCAACTTGGTGCGCTTGCAGGCACTCCCAGCCTTGCATTACCCGGTCAAAGCTGCCTTGCCCGCTCTTGTCAACCCGGTAGGTGTTGTGGAGTTCCCGTGGGCCATCC
>JBFFCR010000290.1:0-5453 GCA_041559855.1 Anaerolineae bacterium
CTGGTAGTCACCACACCCAGCATCACCGTCAACGCCAGGTAAAAGAGGGTATGCACAGCCAGCCCGGTCATGCCCACCAGGTAGGGCAGCAGTGGGAAAGGCTCGCCGACGCCCAGCGACAGCAAGCCATAGCCCAGCAGGCCTTGCAGGCCCACCAGGATGACCAGGATGCTGAGCCCGTGGGCGAGCAGTTTGGATAGCACATAGGCCGGCCGCGACACAGGCTTGGACAGGAGCCATTCGGTCACACCCAGTTGGCGCTCGCCGAGGATCGCGTCCTGGACCAGGATGATAGTGCCGGCAGCCAGGGCCAGGGCTCCGAGCTTGAACAGCCCAGACAGGCCCATGCTGAGGGCATCCATCTCAGGAGCCCCAGCCGCCGCGAGCAGCGGCGGGAGCGCAAAGAGCATAGCCGCAGTAAAGCCGTTGACGATCGCGGCCCACAGGAGGCTCTGCACCAACCAGCGGCGCGAGCCCCACCAGGCGCGGTTCTCCTTGCGCAACAGGTTACCCAGCCCGGTGCGCCAACCGCTCAATCCTACTCGCTGCAGTTCCGTGTTAGCGACCATTGTTCCCTCCCTCCACAATGCTCAGAAAGACCTCTTCCAGTTCGACTTTCTTGCGACTGAACTCGACCACGGTGAGTGCCTCGCCGGCCAGCACATGGCCCAGCAGTTGGGCCTCGGCGGCCTGATCGTCGGTGACGCTGATCTCCCAGGTCACATACCCGTTGTGCGCTGTCTCGCGGACGCCCGACACCCAGGGCAGGGCCTCGACGCGGGCCAGGGCGCTGCGCCCATCGCCCTTCAGCGATAGGGTGTAGATCGGCTTGTCGCCCCCTGCCAGCAGCTCCTCGATGGGCCCCTGGGCCACCAGTTGGCCGTGGTTGAGAATGGCCACCGTGTCGCTCACCTGCTGGACATCATCAAGGAGGTGGGTCGAGTAAAAGATGGTGCAATGCTTACGCAGCCGCTCCATCACCTGCAGCACTTCATGGCGACCGATGGGGTCCAGGGCGGCGGCCGGCTCGTCCAGGATGAGCAGGTCCGGGTAGTTGACCTGCGCCAGGGCAAGCCCCAATCGCTGGCGCTCGCCACCAGAAAAACCGCTCACAGGGCGGTCGGCTTTGGCCTGCAAGCCGACCAGGTCCAGCACCTCGTCGACCCTCGCCTCGATCCTCGGCCGGGGGCCACTGAAGAAGAAGCGAGCCGTAAAGTCCAGCGTCTCGCGGGCGCTCATACCGTCCCCGAAGCGGGGCTGTTGGGGCAGATAGCCGACGCGGCTGCGGATGGCGACGCTGTCGCGGACAATATCCTGGCCAAAGACGGTGCCGCCCCCGCTTGTCGGACGAATGAGACCCAGCAGCAGTTTCATCGTCGTGGTCTTGCCTGCGCCGTTGGGGCCCAGGAAGCCAAAGATTGAGTGCTGCTTGACCGTCAGGTCAAGATCCTTCAGGGCCTGTACCTCTTTGTAGGTCTTGCTCAGGTTGTACGTTTCGATCACCAGAGAATTCAAAGGGTCCATCTTCACTCCACTCCTTTCTCTACGACACTTGGATTTTCGATCGAACCACATCTACCGGCTTCGAGGCGGTTGGCGCCAGGGCGCCCGGGATGAGAAAGATGGGCATGGCCACCAGGAACCAGCCCAGCGATCCGATGATCCCCCCCGCCGTGGGGCCGATCAGCACGAGCGCCGTTACGTCCAGCGGCCCGCGGAGGAACCAGAGCACCAGTCCACAGCAAGCGTTGTTGACACCGTGAGCGATCGCCGCAGGCCAGACGCTGCCGCTGCGCAGCGTGAGCCAGCCATAGATCACGCTGGCTAGCAGGAGGCACCACACGTACAGCAGCGGGCCGACCACTGGCTCGCCCCAGTACCCAGACACGTAGTTCTTTCCCAGGAATATGGACGGCCAGTGCCAGACGGCCCAGATGGCGCCCACGAGCAGCACCGCCTTGCGCGGGCCGAGCGGCATCAACTTCTGCTGCAGGTACGCGCGCCAGCCGAATTCCTCGCCCAGCATCAGGTGGATGTTAACCAGGGAATACGCGATGCCACAGGCCGTCTGGACCATGAGAAAGAGCCATGGATTCGTGGCTCCCCCGATGGCGATCTTGTCGAGCTCCTCGCGCGCAAAGGTCGTGGACGGGTCAAACTTGCTGGGGAAGAGCAGGTAGTAGATGGCCCCACCCGCGAGGATGGCCAACGCGGGCAGAAACAGGGCCGCGATGTAGAATGGCCAGCCACGGCGGACGTTGGGGCGCAGGAGCAGGTTTGACGAGCCTTCGCCGGTGATGCCCCGGCTGACGAGATTCGCAACGGCCGGGGCGAACATCGACAGAGAGAGCAAGCCGTTGGCCAGCGGTGTAGCCTTGATGCCGTGGGTGCTGAGCAGCCCGCCGGTGAAAAAGATCGCGATGGCCACCGCGACGGAGATGGCGTAGGCTATGCTCACAAAGATGAGGATGCGCTTGCGATCCATCCTTGAGATCATGATGCTGCCGGCTCTCTTGTCAAACACTGGAGACTCTTTTCCCTGGCTCTGGAGTGAAAGTTCGGTGTTCATGCGAAACCTCCTTCAGAACTGCGCGTCTTGCCTCCCATCCTCTGTCACCAGTATAGCGGTAAACCGGGGGGCCTGTCATGTGGCGAAAGGTGTATTTGGATATGTATCCTGTCGTATGCAGTGCAAGAAAAAGGGCCCGGGACTTCCCGGGCCTTTCTATGAGGTGAGGGAAATGGACTAGAGCAGATCTAACTGGCGCGCTCTTGCCACAGCCTCGGTGCGGTTGCGCACGTCCAGCTTGTCAAAGATGTTGGCGGTGTGCCGCTTGGCCGTCCCGATGGCGATGACCAGCTCATTGGCAATCTCTTTGTTCGAGCAGCCGGCGGCCATAAGGCGCAGCACCTCCAGCTCGCGCTCGCTCAGAATGCCTGGTTCGGGGGCTTGACCTGCGGCGGGCGGCTCGCTCTCGCCGACAAAGGCGGCCAGCAGCTTGCGGGCGTACGCAACGAGTTCGTGGTCTTGCCACTGTGTAATGGCGATCTTGAGCAACGACCCTATGGGCTTGCCTGCCTCGAGGAAGGTGCGCACGTAGCCTTCCGGTCGCGCCAGGCCGACGGCTCGTTCCAGCACAGCAAGCGCAGCACCGGTATCAGATTGCATGTGCAATGCCATGGCCTGCAGCGCGAGAACTCTGATCAGGTCCCCGTGCCGTCCTGTGGACTCCACGGCATTCTGCACACGCGCCAACAGGCGGGTGGCTTCATCCACACGGCCCTCTGCCAGGAGTATGTGCACGAGGGCAAGGTATTCAACCTCGTTCCTGAGATCCAGTTGACCTTCTACACTCAGTCCCCGTGTTTCGGCCCAGTGACGGGCATCAGCCAGCTTGCCCTGTGCTAGCCACAGCAGTGCCCGGGTAGCGCCTAGCCACGGCCCTGAGCGTATCTCAAGGGGATGCTGGCGCATCACCTGGCTCGCTTCTGCCAGGGCCTGATTCGCCCCAGGGATATCGTTCTGAGCCTGGAGTGCGGTCGCCACAAAGAGATGGCCACATGCCAGCGAATCCACAACCCCCCACATGGCACTGGACTCGACTAGCTTCTCTGCGAAATGCCTGGCCGATGCCAGGTCGTTCCACTCTCGATACACCCGCGCCAGGCAGGCATACGCCTGTCCGGCGACTGGGGACTTGTGGCGGGTGGCTATCTGCAGCGCCTCCTGAAAGTCTGCTTCTGCTTCACGCAAGCGCCCCATCGCCTGGTTGATTGCCCCCAACGACGTGCGCGAAAGAACCTCAAGCATGATGTTTCCACTGGAGCGGGCCAGATCCACGGCCTCGGCAAAGGCACGCGCAGCTCCTGGCAGGTCATCCTGCGCTGCAAGCCCATCTGCCAGGATCACTACCAACCCGCTGCGGAGGGCAGCGTCCATCTGCGAACAGAACTCGAGTGCCTGGTGCGAAAACACGGACGCGCGGTCTGGGTCACCCCTCATGTAGGCGATCCACGCCCGGACGGCAGCGATGTGTCCCTGCATCTCCGCTGGTAAGGTGGTCCCGTCGCTAGTCTGTGACTGCTGTTCCACTGCTTTCAGCTGGGCTTCCGCTGCTTCCGATTCTGAAAAGAACAATGCCCACGCGTAATAGATGCGCAGCCACGGGCGGGCGGAGACCAAAGTGCCGGGTAATGCCTCAATCCACTCCCGGAGGATGGCCAGCTCGGCGCGCTGCACCATCGACCACGCATGTTCCTCTACGATCTCGGCCGCCCGTTCGTGATCACCGGCCTGTAATGCGTGCTGAACTGCATCGGCAACAAATCCGTTCTGCCTGTACCAATCGCTGGCGCGGACGTGCAGCCCGGCAGTCTGCTCTGGCTGCGAGGAAGACAGCAACATCCCTCTCAGGACGTCGACAAACAGGTGGTGATAGCGATACCAGCGCCGTTCATCGTCGAGGGGAATCAGGAATAGGTTCGAACGTTCAAGATGCTCCAGGATCTCTTGCGCAGGGATGGTCCCCTCTCCTGGCTGATCCTTGCTCCCTTGCCCTATCCCTTCGCTGCTCAAAGTCGCATCGCACAACGGCGCGCACATCCGCTCGAGGATGGATGTCTGGAGCAGAAACTCGCGCACGGTGTCCGGCTGGCGGCTGAGGACTTCTTCGAAGAGATAGTCCACGATGTAGTGGTGGCTGCCGCTGAAGGCGCTGATGAACCGCGCGGCGTGCTCGGCGCTGCACCCATGCAGCGACAGCGCGGCCAACTGCACCCCAGCAGCCCAGCCCTCGGTCCGCGACCCGAGCGCCGTGATCTGCTCGGCCGGCAGGTTCAGACGATGAATGGCGTTGAGAAAGGCCGTCATCTCCTCGGGCGTAAACCGCAGATCGCGATCCCGGATCTCGGTCATGCGCTCGCGGACGCGTAGACGCGGCAGCGGGAAAGGCGGGTCGACGCGGGTGAGCACGACCAGGTGCAGGTTCGGCGGCGCGCGGCGCAGCAAGAGGGCCATCGCCTCCTGGACAGGCTCGGCCCTGATCGAGTGATAGTCATCCAGTACCAAGAGGATAGGCCGGTCCACGGCGGCGAGGTCGTTGATCAAAGGAGGGACAAACGATTCAGGAGGTTGGGGCGTCATCGGGAACGCTTCCAGCAGTGGTTGGGACAGGTCCGGACCGAGCGTCTTTTGCAGGGCAGCGACGACGTAGGCAAAGAAGCGGTGTGGATCGTTGTCGGCCTCATCCAGTGAGAGCCACGCGGAGGGAATGGTGGTTTTGTCCAGCCACTCGGTCACCAGCGTTGTCTTGCCATAGCCGGCGGGGGCCACGATGAGGAACAGGCGGTGGCCGTTGCGCAGCCCATCGTCGAGGCGCCGGGTCAGCCGGGGTCGCGCTACCAGGTTGGAAGTTGGTTGCGGCCTATGGAGCTTGGTTGCGAGCAGAGTGGAA
>JBFFCR010000291.1:0-5451 GCA_041559855.1 Anaerolineae bacterium
CTTGATACGCTCCAGACCATAGATCGGCCCCTCTGGTCCTTGCGCCTGGTTGGTGACCCTTTCAATGGCACACAGGTCTTCCTCCGAGAGCATGAAGCCGAAAAGGCGTAGCGTGTCGGGGAGATGGCGCGCATGGCGCGCGCCGACGATGGCTGCACCTACACCCTTCTTCTGCAAGACGTACCGGGTGGCCACCAGCGCTATGCTGGCGCCGTGCCGGAGGCCGATCTCCTTCATGGCTCTCAGTAGTTGCTGGAAGAGCCCCCACCCACCGAATTCGTCAATGATCAGCTTGTACTTTGTCAGTGACCGGTTCTCGCAGGGTAGGTCCGGCTCTTGCTCAGCCAGGTATCGTTCTGACAAGAAACCACCGGCCACAGTTCCATAACAGAGAAGCGCTATGCCATGCCTCTCACAGAACTCGACCATAGCGCGCTCTGGCCGATGATCCAGGACAGAGTACTGGACCTGATTGGAGACGATAGGCACGCCCGCATCCAAGAGCTCTGCCATGTGCGCCACGTCAAAGTTGGTCAAGCCGATCTGCCTGATCTTGCCCGCAGCTCGCAATGCGCCCAAGTGCAGGGCAGTCTCCACGTAGCCTGGCACATCATAGTCCCACCAGTGGAACTGCACCAGGTCCAGACGCTCGATACCCAGCCGGTCAAGGGACCGGTCCACAGTCGCCTGCACATCTCTCCGGGTGAGGGTCGGGAGTGCATCCAGATCAGGCACGTACTTGGTGTGGACCTGAACTTGTGGCAGTGTGCCGTTGAGCATCGAGCTCCGGTGGCGGCGCATGAACGCACCGATCAGCCTCTCTACCCCCGTGTAGATGTCAGCACAATCAAAGGTGGTGATTCCCTTCTCGACGAAGAGCAGCATGTCGTGCAGGGCCTGCTCGCGGTCGATGGTTCCATGACCGCCCGCTAGCTGCCAACCACCTTTGATCACGCGCGAGATCGTGTACTCAGGTGTCAGGCGATAGCGTTCCGCATCTGGCATAGCTACTCCTCTCGCCTGTCGATCGGCACGGCGGTCACGTCGCTGTGGCGGAATACCCGTTTTCCGATGCGCTTGATGCGAAAGATGCCGCCACAGTGAGGATCGGGGCAGGCCACATCCATATCGGTGGACATCCAATCGTTCCTGTGGGTACTGCGTTGCTTGGCTGGGATCAACGGAAGCAAGGCTGCCAGTGGATAGATGGGAAAGGTCTGTCCAGGTGGCAGAGAAAGGTTCTCGCCGCGCACCTCGAAATAGGCGCCGACAGGGTGGTTACAGACCATCTTTTTCCCTGGCTGGCAGCCAACCACCTCTATTCGCAGGTCATAAAGCTCGAAGGTATCGTCTTGGCCTGCAGTTTTCTCTGGTGTCCGCACTTTTGCACACACAGACTTTCTCCTTTGCCCGGTCGTGAATCACTGTTCTGCCTGTCACGGCGATCGAGTCTTTGCGAGATACACGAGGGTCAGCGCATCACTGATCCGCTCCCGCCGGCACGGCTCGTAGCCCAGCTTACGATAGAGATACAGGTTGCGCTCGCTGCGGTGCCCGGTGAACAGCTCGAACCTGGCAACGCCTTGGAAAGCATCCTCGATCTCGTTCATGAGCCTGGAGCCGATCCCCTGGCCCTGTAAGTCTGGATGCACAATCAGCCTGCCCACAAAGCAGGTATCGTCCTCGACATGGGCCCGCACCGAGCCGGCAATGCGGCCCGCAATGGTGGCCTTGAGGCAGGTCTGGCGGGCGAGGTCGGCCTGCATCTCGATGAGCGTCTGGGTGAGGGGCGGGATCGACCAGTCATCGTAGATGGCTGCCTCGCTGCGGTACGCCAGCTTCTGAAGCGCCAGGATCTCGGCGGCGTCTCCCGGCTCCGCGGGTTGGACGATCACAGCTACCCTGCCTTTCTCCAAGCGGTGCGGCTACGGCTCCACGCCGGGCAGGCCCCGTAGGAGGGCGGCGCTTCTCACCAGGCAGGGGTGAGCCAGCCGTGACGATCGGCGGTCCGTCCTTCGACGATGTCAAAGAACTCTTGCTGGAGCCGGGTCGTGATCGGCCCACGCGTGCCGCTGCCCACCGCAATGCCATCCACCGAACGTACCGGCGTGATCTCGGCAGCCGTCCCGCAAAAGAACAACTCGTCGGCCACATAGAGCATCTCGCGCGGGATTGCCTCTTCACGAACCTCCAGGCCCAGCTCGCCAGCCAGCTGGAGCACGCAGCGCCGCGTGATGCCGTCCAGGATTGAGCTGGACATGGGCGGGGTGTACAGCCGCCCGTTGCGAATCACAAAGACGTTCTCCCCGCTGCCCTCGCTCACATGGCCCGATGCATCGAGCGCGATCCCCTCGGCATATCCGCGGTCGACCGCCTCCATGATGATGAGCTGCGAGTTGATGTACTGCCCGCCAATCTTGGCCGCCGCAGGCAGCGTGTTTGGAGCGATGCGCTGCCAAGAGCTGATGCCCACATCCACCCCGTTCTCCGCCGCTTCCTTGCCCAATAACCTGCCCATGTACACAGTGATGATGCTGACGTGGGTCGGGCACGAGCGCCCATCCAGGACAAAGGTTGCCCACCCACGAAAGACAAGGGGCCGGATGTAGCACTCGAGGTGTCCGTTTGCCCGGATCGTGTCGAGGATCGCCCGGCGGATCTGGGTGCGGCTGTAGGGGATCTCCATGCGACAGATCTTGCACGAGTCCCAGAGCGGGTCGAGATGCTCTTCCAGGCAGAGGATGGCAGGCCCTTCCGGCAAGGGATAGGCCCGGATCCCCTCAAACACACTCGATCCGTAGTGCAGCGCGTGGACCGACACATGTACCGTCGCCTGATCCCAGGGGATCAGCTCACCATCAAGCCATATCTTCTCCGATTGTTTCATCGGCATGGTCGTCTATGCTCCCTTCTCCTTATCCCGTGCGCCGAGCGCCTTGCGGTGCGCGCCGTACAGCAGAAAAAAAGCCTCCCGGTTGGGAGGCTTCTAACAGACTTCTTCCAGCTAGACCCGCACGCTCCCAACCGCCAACCGCTCCCTAAGGACCAGGAGCTTGACCAGCGCGACGACAGCCAGCGCGATTGTGACCGTATAGTACCAGGCTTGCATAATCCTCCACTCCCTCCCGGCCCTGTCCCGCCGGGCCGCGCTCGGATTTGCGCAGTTATACTACAGGTTGGCAGATTTGTCAAATCGCGGTTTGGAGCCTAAGGCGCTGGCAGAGAACCTGCGGATTACTCTGCTGAGCTGAAGGTGACCGCAATCGTCGTCTCTGCAGCAGCCATCTGCTCTTCGAACCAGCTCTGAAAGGCATCTGACAGCATCGACTCGTAGGTCTGGTCGTCCACTTCTCGCATGCCCTTTTCGAGCACCTGGATGATGTGATAGCCATAGTCGGTCTGGATCGGGTCGCTGGTCGCACCAGGCTCCAGGGAAAAGACCGCATCCTCAAACTCGGCGACCATCATCCCGCGGGGAAACCAACCCAGGTCGCCCTCGCTGTCTTTGTTGCTCGTATCCTGAGACAACTCGCTGGCCAGCGCTGCCCAATCCTCGCCCGCCTCGAGCCGTGCGAGCACCTCCTCGCCAGTCTCCTGATCGGCAACCAGGATGTGCCGGGCGTGGACCTGCTCCACTTCTCGGTCTGGTGCGTGCGCATCGCTAACCTCATCGACCAGGACTGCGTCTTCCATCAGCCGGGTGAAATACTCTTCGGTCAGCCCGTATTCGTCCAGGAACTGCTCCCAGGAAGCGAACTGGCCACTGTCCACAATGGCCGTCCGCTGCTCCTCGACGCGCGCATCCACCGCCTCCTGGCTGGCCTCGATCCCCTCCTTGGCCGCACTCTGCCGCATCACCGTGCGGCTGATCACCGTCTGCAGTATATCATCCTGAATCGTTGCTAGCAGATCGAGACTCTCTGCCTGGTTCCAATCCACCCCATACTGCAGGGTGATACCATGCAGAGACTGTATCAACTCCGGCTCATAGTCGGCCCAGGTGATCTCCTGGCCGTTAACGGTTGCCAGCACACCATCCACTGGCTCGATGGCCGCTAAAGCAACCTCTACCCCGCCGGTAGGAGTTACGGGCACTGTGGCGGCTATAGTCTGCCCAGACATGGGCGTCGCTGTGCCATTTGCTACAGCCATCTCTGCTTCCCGAGTGCTATCGGCGTCCACCTTGGGAGTCGGCGTTGCCATCTCGGGGCCGCAGGCAGCCACCAACAGAACGACAAGGAGCAAGACGAACAGGTACTTGGCTTTCATCAGAGAGTATCCTTTCAGCAGCAGATATGCGCCTAACCTAGGCATGATACCAGATGATTGTAGAGAAGATGTGAAGATCCTGTGGAGTTCTTGTGGAGATTGCTCTGCCACGCCGCCGTCCGTGGATCAGGCGCGCAGCTTGCGCGCCCCCCCCAGCCATAGTATAATCCCTACCAGATATCAGGCCGGAAGGACGTCGAATGCCGCCATTGGTGCTGGTAGCCCTAGCCTGGGGTGCGGGCTTGCTCGCAGCCCATCATTGGTTCGTCCCCCTGGGCGTGGAGCCCCGCAGCCTGGCCTTGCTGATCCCGATCCCCGTCGCCGCCATCCTGCTCTGGCCCCGCGACCGCAAGCTACGATTGGCCACCGTCTGCGTCCTGACCCTCCTTGGTGCTGCCCTCCGCTACCAAAGCGCCCTGCCCAACCTCGACGATCCCGGCCTGGTCGCCCACTACAATGACCGCGGCTGGATCGAGCTGGTGGGAACGGTCGACGGCTATCCCGACGTGCGCGATACATGGAGCAACCTCAGGGTGAAGGCCGAGTCGATCGAGGTTGACGGAGCGCGGCATCCCATCCGCGGCACCGTGCTCGTCCGCGCGCCGCGCTACCCCGCGATCGGCTACGGCGACCGGCTGCGCATCTCGGGCATGCTGGAGACGCCGCCCGAGTTCGACGATTTCTCGTATAGGGAATACTTGGCGCGCAAGGGCATCTACTCGTACATCGCCTACCCGCGGATCGGCGAAATCGAGCCAGGGCACGGGAGCCCCTTCTGGACTGCCCTCTTCTCGGTCAAGGACCGCGCCCGCGACGCGCTGGCCCGCCTCGTGCCCGACCCTGAGGCAGCCCTGTTGCAAGGGATCCTGCTGGGCATCCGATCCGGCATCCCGGCCGATCTCTACGAGGAGTACAACATCACCGGGACCAGCCACATCATCGTCATCTCGGGCAGCAATATCACCTTCATCGCCGCGCTCTTCGCCCTGGCCTTCCGACGCATCCTGGGCTCGCGGCGCGCCTACTGGCTGACCATCACGGGCATCGCCCTCTACGTGCTCTTTGTCGGAGCCGACGCCGCCGTGGTCCGCGCCGGGCTCATGGGCGGACTCCTGGTCACGGCCATCGCCCTCGGGCGGCGCGCCACTGCCTACGTCTCCCTCTTTGCCACCGCCCTCATCC
>JBFFCR010000292.1:0-5436 GCA_041559855.1 Anaerolineae bacterium
AGGAGCGCCTTTCGGCTTTGGCATAGAGGCGTCCATGTGCATGATGCGCCTGATTTACAGTGGTGTTTTCGACAGGTATCCCGGCTTGAAGATCATACTTGGACATCTTGGTGAGGGGTTGCCCTTCCTTTCACAACGAATTGATTTTGCGTATGATAGACCATGGTTCGATCCGGATGCCAGGCCCCATCTTGAGAGAAAGCCGAGTGACTATCTTCGAGAGAACGTGTTCGTGACTACCAGCGGGAACTATTTTCCTGCTGCTTTCATGTGTGCGCGTGAATCGATGGGGATCGATCGAATCCTGCTCGCTACAGACTATCCCTATGAGGACTCGAGCGAATGCATGCGCTTTCTTGAGGAACTGCCGATCACGACCGCAGACAGGGAAAAGATCTACTTCCGAAATGCCGAACAGCTTGGACTTTCAGGGGATGCCAGCTGAGGAGGCCGGTCAGCCAGGAACCGTCGATTCAAATGTCGCTCAACAGGGTTGGAACGCAAATGGAAAAGGATCCGCAAAGCTATAATGTGCGCGCCGTGGAACGTGCCATGCAGATCCTGTCCGCCTTTGAAGGCGAGCACGCTGAGCAGGGCATATCCGAGATCGCTCAGACCACAGGGTTGCCAAAGGCCACGGCCCACCGCATCATCATGACCCTATTCAACACTGGCTTCCTGGAACGGACGGCCGATGGGGAAAAGTTTCGCCTGGGCCTGCGGATGCTCGGGTTGGGTCTGGGGGCCTTGCGCCACCTTGACGTTCGCCGGGCCGCCCAACCCTACATGCAGAAACTGGTGGATGAGTTCAAGGAGATCTGCACCCTCGGCGTGTTTGAACGCGGCCAAGTATTGTATGTAGAGGTGGTACATAGCAGTCATTCACTGACCATTGCTGCCCGGGTGGGACGTCGCCTGCCTGCCCATTGCACCGCCAGCGGCAAGGTGCTGTTGGCCTTTCTTCCGCAGGCAATTATTGAACCAGTGCTGAGTGCTCCTCTGGCAGCCTATACAAAGAATACCATCACTTCGCCCGACCGGCTCCGCGAGGAATTGGAGATTGTCCGGCAGCGCGGCTACGCTGTCGCCAATGAAGAGCTGGAGATGGGAGTCTGGGCCATTTCTGCTCCCATCCGGGATATTGATCGGAACGTGGTCGCGGCGATGAGCATTCCGTTTCCTACGAACCGGCTGGACCCGGAGCGCGTCCCCGAGATTGCACAAACGTTGATGGATGAGGCCAACGCTGTCTCGGCAAATGCGTAGACAGGGATGTCTTGGGTGCCGGTCTGGATGGCACGCATTTGGATAGATTCTACATAGTATAGAGGAGGAATCGTAGCATGGAGAAATTGCCATTCGTTGTGGCGGCGGACGTGAAAGGGGAGGAGAGGATTCCCAAGCGAGTATCGAAGCTACTCCTTGCACCCAAGAACGTGGGAACTAGAAACGTCTCTATGGGTCTGAATGTGACGGCCGTCGGGAGCATGATCCCCGATCACGTTCACACCGACTCGGAGGAAGTCATGTTCATCATCAGCGGCCGGGCCAAGCTGGTGATCGAAGGCGAGGGAGAGTGGGAGATCGGGCCCGAGACTGCCATCTACTCCCCCTTGGGCAAGAAACACCGGCTGGAGAATATCGGCGACGAGCCGCTCAAGCTCGTGTGGGTCTATGGACCGCCGCTGCCGTCCCACTATGAGTAAGAAACTGCTACACTAGCTCGCAGTAGATCGCCAGATCCGCTGCAGGAGCAGACAGCGGTGCACTGACTGCGAGTAACAGACTGCTATGCAGTGAATCAAATTGTAAAGGGAGAATGTATCAACATGTTTGAAGAAACACGCAAGTACGTCAAGACGTTGGGCCTGCCGGAAGGCGACTTGAACGATCTGCCGACATCGGACGCCAGGTTCGCGGATGGGGCTTTCTTTCGGATCGAGGTGCCAACGGTGAACTCTGCCGGGGCAGTAGCCGCCCTGCTGGACGAAAGCGACAAGATCGGGGTCGCCATCAACCGCGTGACCGAGACCTATGGCATGTTCCGGCACACCCGACAAGAATTGAAGGAGTACTGCAAGCTGTGCGCTGATTATGGCGCAGAGTTGCTGCTCTCGGTTGGCCCCAGGGCCACCTACGACACAGGCGCGACCGTGTTGTCCGAGCAGGGTGTCCGCATCGGCTATCGCCTGCGCGGCATGGAGCAGGTGCTACGGGCGGTGGATGACATCAAGCGGGGCATCGACATTGGCTGCCGCGGCTTTTTGATCTACGACGAGGGGATGCTCTGGCTGGTGGCGCAGATGCGCAAGGATGGCGCGTTACCCAGCGACATCATCTTCAAGACTTCGGCCCACCTGGGGCACTGCAACCCGACCTCGTTCAAGGTCCTGGAAAGTCTGGGCGCGGATAGCATCAACCCCGTGCGCGACCTGCAGCTGCCCATGATCGCGGCCTTGCGGGCAGCTGTCAAGGCTCACCTGGACATACACACCGACAACCCGCCTGGGTCCGGTGGCTTTATCCGCGTCTACGAGGCGCCCGAGATCGTGCGCGTCGCCGCGCCCGTGCACCTCAAGACCGGGAACTCGGTCGTGAGCGCCCACGGTCAGATCACCAGCGCAGGTGACGGCAAGCGCATGGCTGACCAGGCATCGATCGTCGTGGAGATGGTGAACAAGTACTACCCAGTGGCGACGCAGACGAAGAGAGGCTCAGCAGACCTGCATATTCCGGTTGTCTAGTACCCGCCTGTACCTTCCTGGAAGCTCTAACCAGCTTCCAGGAAGGCGGAGAGGAGATAGCATGGGCAAGTGGAAGCTGCCGCCCGCGGGCGGTCATATGGACAAACCATCCGGCATCTACTACCAGACCATGAGCAAGTTTGAAGTTGAGGAGCGGCTCAAGGTCAACGACATCCTCATCATCCCGGTTGGCAGCACCGAAAACCACGGGGCTGCCCAGCCTTTTGGCGAGGACACCTTTTTGGTGACACGCATGGCCGAAACAGTCGCCGAGGCCACCGGCTGCACCGTGGCCGAGCCGGTCTGGTACGGCTCGCACCCGTATCACCATCTGGGCATGCCCGGGACCGTGGTAGTCCCCGAGGACACCTTCCTTGCCTACCTGAGGGCCATCATTGCAGGGTTCTGGAACACGGGGTTCCGCAAGCAGATCCTGCTGAATGGCCACGGCCAGGAAGAGGTGATTCCTCTGGCCCTGCACCAATTCGCCAAGACCTACCAGGTGCCCTGCATGCTGGCCTCGCTGCACTGGCCGACGGTGATCCACGACTACCTCAAGGACAAAGAGCACGGCGGACCATTTGACACTGTATTCCGGCACGCTGACGAGGCCGAGTGCTCTTACTCCATGGCCCTCTTTCCCGAGATGGTCAATTTGGAGAGGGCGGAGGATACGGCGCCAACGGGATTCATGCCTCCCGGTCACGTGGACAAGGGCGGCGATGTGTACCACGCGCCTCTCAAGGGCCACGAACAGGTTGGCTTTGGCGGCATCGAAGTGATCATGACGCCCGAAGGGGTGGTAGGCAAACCGTCCCTGGCGGACGCAGCAAAGGCCGAGGAAGGATTGAACGCACTCTTTGACTATATGGTGCGGCTGATCGGTGACATACAGGAGCGGTTCCCGGCAGGCAAGTTGCCGCCGGCAGACAAGGTCACGATGCGCAGCCCAGAAGAGGTCGAAGCTCTGCTCAAAGGGCCGCTCAACGGCGGGAAACATCTCTACACCGTGGCCTGGCCGCCCTAGACCCTCGACTCCGAACTAGGTGAGTTGATGAAGGCTCTGCAGCTCGTCAAGCCCAGGCACTTCCGGTTCATGGAAGTCGCGAGGCCAGAGATCGGGAGCGACCAGATTCTCGTACGCCTGAGAGAGGCGGTCCTGTGCGGCAGTGACATACCAAAGTTCACTGGACTGTGGCGGGGCCTGCGGTACCCGCTGCCACCAGGCATGCCGATACACGAGTGCGTGGGTGTCGTGACGGAGAGCGATTCCCCCCGTTTCCAGACAGGGGATTGGGTCGTAGCCGTGCCCAAGGGAGACCAGGGACTGGCCGAGTACTATGTGGCCGATGCGATCAAAGCGATTGTCATCCCGGAACCGGTCGTCGATTCCGAGGCGAGGCTGTTGATCCAGCCGCTTTCGACTGTGGTCTATGCGGTCGACAGGCTGGGTGATGTCACAGGCCGTACTGCTGCTGTGGTTGGGCTGGGTCCCATCGGCCTGCTCGCCACCTGGCTGCTGCACCAGTACGGTGCGCGGGTCATCGGCGTCGATCCGTTCGCCTGGAGATGCGAAGCGGCAGAGCGTCTCGGCGCCGAACGTACGTACGAGTTGCATAGCGAGAGACTGGTGTCCCTCATCGCCGGCGAGGACACCTGGAAAATCCCGGACATCTGTGTCGAAGCCGTGGGGCAGCAGATGCGCACTATCAATGACTGTCTGCATCTTGTGAAACATGGCGGCCAAGTGCTGGCTCTAGGAGTGCCGTTGGAGCCAGTCTATCCTATCGACTACACCCGCTTCTTCCGGGGGAACCTCAACCTGATCGCCTCCGTGACCCCACCCGACGAGACGTATATGGTCCGGGCCGCCGATCTAGTCGGCGAAAACGAAAAGGAGTTGGCTTGCTTGATCACGCACCGCTTCAGATTGGACAAGGTAGGCAATGCGTACACACTCTATGAAATGCCTGACGCCGATCGTGCGCTGAAAGTCATGATTGACGGCACGGGCTGGCAATCGGTGACGCCTTGAGCATCAGGCAGTCGAAGATGGGGGTCAAAATGAGAGTCCTGAGAGTCAACATGGATCGTTTGGAGCTCAAGTGGGAGTCGGTCCCGCCAGAGTATGAGCACCTTGGCGGGCGGGCGCTGATTGCCGGGATACTGCTGGCGGAGGTCCCTCCTCAGTGCGATCCCCTGGGGCCGAACAGCAAACTGATCTTTGCGCCAGGGCTGCTGGGGGGCACGAGCCTTTCCAGCTCGGGCCGGCTGTCGGTCGGGGGCAAGAGCCCTTTGACCGGCGGCGTCAAAGAGGCCAACTGCGGTGGTAGCGGCTGCTCCGACCTGGCGCGCCTGGGCGCCAAGGCGCTGGTGGTGGAGGGCCAGCCCGAGAGCGGCAAGCTATACCTGCTGCATCTCACGGCCGGAAAGACCGAGTTGCTGCCTGCCGACGAGTGGCGCGGGCTGGGCACCCTGGCGACGGCTGCCAGGGCCCAGGAGCGATGGGGAAGCCACTGCACGGTGATCTCCATCGGGCAATCTGGCGAGTTCCTGATGGGCGCCGCGGGAGTCGTCTGCACCGGAGCCGGAGAGCAGAACAGCCGCGTGGCGGCGCGCGGTGGGCTGGGCGCACTCATGGGCAGCAAGGGCCTCAAGGCTATCGTGCTCGACGCCTCGGCGGCCGAATCCT
>JBFFCR010000293.1:0-5410 GCA_041559855.1 Anaerolineae bacterium
GTGGTAAGGAACATCCACGATGGCCCGCTGGAAGCCCAGATTCCGGCGGCGATAGAGAAGCGCAGCCTTGATCAGCCAGGCGGTCTGGTTGTGAAGTAGGCTGTGCCACCATTTTGCCGGCACGAACTCGGGCAGGACAACAGTGGCAAGCTGGCCGTCGGCATGCTCCTCATCCGTCTTGTCCAGATAATCCAACAGCGGCCCGACTATGGAGCGGTAGGGCGACGGCAGGATCACAAGTGGCACGTCGGGCCACCAGTGCTGCCACTTCTCTCTGATGCGCTCGCCGCTGCCCGGCTCCAGCTCGACATAGACGGCGGTCAGATCTTGAGAGATCGACCGGGCATAGTCCACGGCGTCGGCCATGCCGCGATGGATGGCAGAGATGGGGATCACGGCCCGGGGGCACTGGGCCGGCGGAGCGGGCGGCGGAAAACCATCCATGGTCAATTGCTCAGCCACCTGGCGGTAGTGCGCGCGGATGCGGAGAAAGAAAAAAACCAGTGTCGGGAGTACCAAGACGGTGATCCAGGCGCCCTGTGCGAATTTACTGGTCCCGATGACGATGAGGGCAATGCCAGTAGCCGCGGCGCCCGCGCCGTTGAGCATCGCCTTCGACCGCCAATGTCGCCCTTGCTCGCGCCGCCAATGTAAGACCATGCCAGCCTGGGACAGCGTGAAGGCCAGGAAGGCGCCTACCGCAAAGAGCGGCACCAGGGCATGGGTGTCGCCATCAAAGGCGACGATCAAGACGCCGGATGCCACAGACAGAGCGATGATCCCATTGGCAAACACAAGCCGGTCGCCCAGGCCGGTAAGCTGGCGCGGCAGGAATCGATCGGCCGCCAGGAACGCAGCCAGGCGGGGGAAGCCAGCGTAGCTGGTGTTCGCTGCTACGGTCAGGATGAGCATGGTGCTGAATTGGATCAGCAAGTAGGCAGGGCCATCGCCAAGCAGCCGTCGCGCCAGGGCAGAGAGGATCGTCTCGTCGGGTCCGGCGACCACGCCCAACGACTGGGTCAGGCCGATGCTACCCACAAACAAAGCGCCCATCAATAGCGCCATGATAACGAGAGTCCGCTGGGCGTTGCGGGCCTGGGGAACCTGGAAGGCGGGCACGCCGTTGCTGATGGCTTCGATGCCGGTCAGCGCCGTACAGCCGGCGGAGAAGGTCCGTAACACCAGCAGGATAGTCAGCGGCACGGTTGCGGGCGGGGCGATGGTGTGACTCGAACCCGGTCCCACAACCAGCAGACGGATGGCTCCATACGCCAGCATGAGCAGGTAGCCGGCCACAAAGAGGTAGACGGGCACGGCCATCAGCGTGCCCGTCTCGCGCAGGCCCCGCAGATTGAGCAGGGTAATGATGAGCAGCAACCCCAGAGCTAGCAAGACACGATAGGGCCAAAGAGCGGGGAATGCAGAGGCCAGCGCTGCCACGCCGGCGGTCAGGCTCACTGCGGCTGTGAGCACATAGTCGATCAGCAACGCCGCGGCAGCGATCAAACCCGGCAGCGTGCCCAGGTTCTCTCGGGCGACCACGTACGAACCTCCGCCGGAGGGGTAGCCGGCGATCGTCTGGTAGTAGGACAGGGCTACCAGGATCAGCAGGCCGGTGATGGCCATTCCGATGGGCCGGGCCAGGACCAGCCCGGCGGTCCCGGCGACCAGCAGCCCCAGGTAGATCTCCTGGTTTGCGTAGGCAATGGACGACAGGGCGTCGGGCGAAAACGCAGCCAGTGCCCGGATCTTGTTCAGGCGTTCGTGCGCCAACTGCTGGGTGGGAAGCGGGGGACCGATCAGCAAATGCCGGAGTCTACTCATCCTGAATGGCTTTCATCGTTCGATGGTATGGTGAGAACAGGTCTGGATTCTGGAGGTCCCCAGGGCAGGGGGGCGAGTGGCAGCCGGTGGCCTGAGTTTGGCTTCAATCGGCTCCCCTGATGAGCGCGAGAAACCGAGCTTCTCAGTCCATTCGCGGAGGTCAACTGCCTCGTAGCTGCCCGACCCGCGAAGTAGACGATTGCATCGCGAAGGAGAAGCTCGGTTTCTGTCCGATCGTAGCAAGCCCTGCCTCAGCGGGGCACCCACTTGACTGCATCGAAGGCGATCAACCTCGAAAGGTAGGGCTCGTAGGTGACGTCGGCCAGTGAGACGTAGTCGTTGCTGTTGCCCACAAAGCGATACGTGCCCAACGACACCCACTGGTTGCGGTAGGCCGACTGGTTCACGACCCGCAACGTCAGGCCATCGCGGTGCGAGATCCAGTAGCGAGCCTTGGCTGTGGTGGTGTACCGGTGCGGGATGTAGACATACACCTCGTAGCGACCCGCCGTCAGCCCGGGATACCAGCGCACCCAGTTGTAATTGGACCGGGCGTAGTCGTTGTTCTTGGTCCAAAGCAGGTCCCCGTTGTACCCCTCGAGCACACGGCGCCACGAGCTGGCACTGCCACCCTTGACAAAGCCGGCATCGCCATCGTCGACGATGACGGTGCCAGCCGTGCCATTCAGCTTGGTCCAGGTCAGCTTGGCCGTCGCCGCGCCGGTATTCTCATAGTACTCCATCTTGACCGGCACGGTTCCGCCCGGCAGGTAGATGTCGCCCGTATAGGTGTGCGCGGCCTGGTCCTTCCACGATTCGAGCAATAGGTGGTTGTTCACCCACAGGCGCCCACCGTCGTCGACCGTCATGCTGAAGCGGTAGGTTCCGGCTGCCAGGGTCAGGCTCCGCGTCCAGCGCGCGGAAAAGCCGTCGGCGTTGATCGTGCCTGGTGCCGGTGAGGCGCTTCCCCAGGCAAAGTTGATCTTGGCATCGTCGCGGACCAGAGCAGCCGAGCCACTGAGGGTCTTGTTGTTGAAGTATTCGCCGCGCCAGTTGGTGATCGTGGTCACTGGTGCCCAGGAGAGACGGGCTACCGCGTCGCCTGTGTTCTCATAGTATTCGACGACAACCAGATGGTGCCCGGCGCCGAGGGTCCTGTCCACCGAGACCGTCTTGGTCGAGTGATCGGTCCACTCGTTGATGATCCGGATGCCGTCAATGTAGACCCGCATACCATCATCGCTGGTCGCCGTGAAGCGGTAGGTGCCGACGAGATCGAGGTAGCGGGTCCAACGGGCCGAGAAGAGGTCAGCCTGGATCGACGGATACGGCTGTCCAGAACCCCAGGTGTGGTCGAGGCTGGTCTCGGTCGTTTGCAGCACTGGATCTCCAGACAGAGCCATGTTGTTCCAATAATACGCCTGCCAGGCCGGGTCCGAGTCTTGAGGTGCGGGTCCCTGGGCTGAGACCATGCCACTGGACAACAGCAGGCTGGACAGCAGCATGGCGATCAGACTAACCGAAGCGATCCTTTTGTACATCTGATACCTCCTTCTATTCTTTTGCAGTTGAAACTGCCAGGGGCGTCAAGCCCCACATCTCCCGGGCGCGATCGCACCACGAGCAAGCCACTCGTCCACTGCCTGCACCCTGGCACGGTACCAGGCATCTCAAACGCTCGCTCCCCGGTACCCTATGACGGCCGTCATTCACCGCCTGTTTCCGGTCCGCACTCGCTCCGGTAGAAGGCCCACTCGTCACACTCGCTCCCATCCGCAAAGATGCACACGCCGGACTGGCTTCCGTCGGCGGCAGTGCGGATTTCGTAGTCGTACCCTTGCTCCTGGCAATAGGCCGCTGCAGGGTTGGGCAGGCCGGCGCCATCCGTGGCCTCAGCACTTGGCGTGTCGCCGGACTCTGTGTCGGCCGGCTGGCAGCCTGCTATCAGAATGCTCAGAACCACGATCAAGACCACCAACAGCCATCTTTGCTTCATTGCGCATCTCCTCTTGATCCTACCGCATCTTGTTCCTGTATTTCAGACGTCCGTGTCCGATTTTTGTTCCAGGTGCAACCTGCCCCAGAGGGTCGTCTTGCCAACGGGCCGCTCGCGTTGCAGTCAACTGCCTTGAGCAGCCGTGGCAAGCTGGCGGATGGCCAGCAACAGGTCTGCTGCCCCTCCGTCCTTTTCCAGGAATGCCTCCGCGCCGGATTCGCGGGCCCGTGCGCGTGCCTCCTCGTCGCCATAGAGGGTGAGAACGACGATGGCAGCCGTCGGGGATGCCTCGTGCATGCGGCGGATGATGTCTGCGTTGTCTGGCCCCCCCCTTGCCGCATCGATAACCACCGCATCGGGGGCCAGGGCGCTGGCCAGCCCAAGGGCTTCCTCGACACTGCCTGTCTCGCCGATGACGGTGATGTCCGGCTCAATCCCCAGACGCATTCGCAATCCCCTGCGCACCTCAGCCTGTTGGTCCACGATCAGCACTCGAATCATCCATGACTTCCCTTCTGTGCCAGCGAGGCCGCGATTTCTGTCCTTTGCATACTGGTATTATAATCAAGAGTGAGGCGCGTTGCATCGGGCAAGGGACCGGTCTTGACTGGGACATTTGCTGTACGGTCGCGAGGCAGGAGGATGGTATGGGCATTCGCATCTTGGTCGTGGACGATCACGGGGTGGTCCGCCAGGGGCTGCGCATGTACCTGGCCCTGGATCCCGAATTGGAGGTGGTGGGCGAGGCAGCCAACGGCGCCGAGGCGCTGAGCATGGCCCACGAGCTAGAGCCGGACGTCGTCTTGATGGACCTGCTGATGCCGGTCATGGATGGCATCGCCGCCACCCAGGCCATCCGGCGCGAGCTGCCCGATGTCGAGGTGATTGCCCTGACCAGCGTGCTGGAGGACAGGGCCGTCTATGGGGCGATGCGTGCCGGAGCCATCGGCTATCTGCTCAAGGATACCCAGGCCGACGAATTGTGCCAGGCCATCAAAGCCGCGGCAGCCGGGCAGGTACAGATGTCCCCCTCCGTCGTGGCACGTCTGCTGCGTGAGGTGCCCTCTCCTCAGGAGCCTGAACCGCTGACCGAGCGGGAGACCGAGGTGTTGCGGCAACTGGCCCAGGGCAAATCCAACAAGGAGATAGCGGCGGCGCTGGTGATCGCTGAAAAGACCGCACGCACCCACGTGAGCAATATCCTGGCCAAACTCGGCGTGAGCAGCCGCACCCAGGCCGCCCTCCACGCCGTGCGTACCGGCCTGGTGTCGTTGGGCTCGTCGGAGCAGGGCCGATTATGACCGAAATGGAAGCGCCGTCCCGCAGCGTCTTTGAGTCTATTGCGGTGGGAGTACTTGTCCTGGATCTGGACGGCAACCTGGTAGACGCGAACCCGGCTGCTGCTCGGATGCACGGCTACTCGGTCGAGGAGTTTCGCTGCCTCAAAGCGGGTCAGGTCATTCACACGGGCGCGCTCCCCCTCTATGAACAGCTCGTCGAGGCGGTGAAGGCAGGCAGCGGCTTTCAGGGTCGCGCCAGGCACCTACGCCGGGACGGTACCCTTTTCAATGTGGAGTTGCTGGCTGCGGA